>JAFSXP010000115.1 GCA_017443965.1 Oscillospiraceae bacterium | reverse complement strand
GTAGGGACGGTAGATGAACATGCCCTTGATCGAGGTGTAGTCGATCAGCTCTGCCTTCTTGCAGACGTCGGTATACCACTGGGCAAAATCCACTTCCATATCGGTGATCTGCTCAACCTTTTTCTCTTTCGCCATAACGTTCTTCCTTTCGGATGGATTCCACTATAATATTGTAACACCTCTGTCAATCCCTCCGGCATATGATGAAATGACCATATGGTAGGAGGTTCCGCTGTGACATATTCCATTGAACTCGATCCTGCCGCCGCCGCGTTTTACGAGAAAATCGCGGCAGCGGCAGACGTTCCCATAGAGCGCGTGCTTGCCGATTCCCTCTACAAGCTTGCCGGTTCTCTGTCGCTCGACGCGATCGTGAAAAAAGCGGGCGGATGAGCGTTACGGCTGCTCCAGCGCGCGGACGGCATTTGCGACGCAATCGTCGCACGGACAAAGGACGCGCCCCGTGCCGATCCCCTTGAGGTCACGGCAGATCGTCGCGCCGCACGCACGCTCGAACGCCTCGAACAGGCGGCGTGCCGAGCCGCGCTGCGTCAGTGCCAACACAAGCTCCGCGCCGACCAGCGCGCCGCAGGTGCCCTTCATCGTGCCCATGCCGGCGCCGAATGAGGCGCCGAGCCGCGCCGCCTCCTCCGGCGGCATACCGAGCGCGTCGGCATACGCCGCCAAAACTGCCTGGCAGCAATTGTAGCCCGCGTGCTTGTAGGCAATCGCCTGCTCCGCTCTGCCCATCGTTTTTCTCCTCCGTTTTTTGATCTTCCCCAAGTATACACGATTTGCCGCGCGATGCAACCGCAAAAAATTCAAAAAACAGCGCGGCGAAGAAAAAAAGATGGTATTTTCCGAACAAGCGTGGTAGAATGTTGAAAAGTTTGTTTTTTTACAGAATCAGGCAACCAGACCGAAACGAAAGAAGGCGTGCAAATGTTTACAAACGCAAAGCACACAGAAGCAGGACTGACGCCATATCTCTCCCCCGCTGCGGCGTGGGCGCTGGCGCTCGGTACCAGCGTCGGCTGGGGATCGCTCGTTGTAACCAGCAACACCTATCTCGCGCAGGCGGGACCGCTCGGCAGCCTCTTTGGACTGTTGATCGGCATGGTCGTGATGCTGGTCATCTGCCGCAATATTCACTACATGGCGACCTGCTACCCGGACGCAGGCGGTGTGTACTCCTACACGAAGTACGTCTTCGGCTACGACCGCGGCTTTCTGATCTCGTGGTTTTTAAGCCTGACCTACATCGCCATGTTCTGGGCGAACGCGACCGCGCTGCCGCTGTTCGTGTGGAACTTCTTCGGCGATGTGCTGCGCTTTGGCCGCCTTTACACGCTGTTCGGCTATGAGGTGTATCTCGGCGAGGCGCTGCTGTCGATGGGCGCAGTCGCGCTGGTCGCGCTGTTCTGCACGCGCACAAAACGCGGCGTTGCCGCGGTGATGGTCACGCTGGTCGTCGTGTTCATCGTCGGTATTACCGTATGCGCCGTCGCCGCGCTTGTGCAGCACAAGGGCGGGATCCCGGCGCTTGAGCCGGGCTTCGTGCCGGACAGCGACGCCATCGGACAGATCGTGCGCATTGCCTGCATCTCGCCGTGGGCATTCGTCGGCTTTGAGAACATCTCCCACTCCGCGGGGGAATTCACCTTCTCCCGCCGCAAGATCATGCGTGTGCTGACCGTGGCGGTCATCACCGCTACGGCGCTTTACCTGCTTGTGACGCTGCTTTCGATCACGGCATTCCCCGACCGCTACGACAATTGGCTCGCCTACATCCGCGACCTTGACAACTGCACCGGGCTGGAGGGGCTGCCCGCATTCTATGCCGCGCAGCACTATCTCGGCAGCGCCGGCGTGGTGATCCTGTCGATGGCGCTGCTGGCGCTGGTCATCACAAGTCTGATCGGCAACATCGTGGCGCTGAGCCGCCTGTTCTACACGCTGGCGAAGGACAGCATCCTGCCTTCCCGTCTGGCTCATCTGAACCGCAAGCATATCCCCTCCAAGGCGATCTGGCTCATCGCGCTGATCTCGCTGGCGATCCCGTTCGTCGGACGCACCGCCATCGGCTGGATCGTTGACGTGACCACGATCGGCGCGGTGCTGATCTATGGGTTCGTCTCCGCCGCGGCGTTTAAGACCGCCCGCAAGACCGGCGACAGGCGGGAGACCGTGACCGGCGCGTTCGGCTTCTGGATCATGATCGCGCTCGGCGCGTATCTGCTGATCCCCAGCCTGTTCGGCAAGGATATGCTGGCAACGGAAACCTTCCTGCTGTTCATTATCTGGTCGATCCTCGGCTTCATCTATTTCCGGAGCATCATCCGGCGCGACCACGCGCGGCGCTTTGGTAAGGCGATCATCGTCTGGATCGTGTTGCTGGCGCTGATCGTTTTCATGGCGATGGTGTGGATGGGGCGCATTGATGAATCGGCAACGAGCGAAGCGGTGCTGCGCATCCGCGACTACTACGCCGGTGCCTTGGATCCCGCGCTGTATCAGCTCGGGGAAGAAGCGTTCATTGCGCAGACGCTGCAAAAGCTGCACAACACCGATACGCTCAGCACATTCGCCATGATCGGGCTGTTTGCGATGGCGCTCGCCATCATGCTGAGCAACCACTTTTCCATGCGCAAGTGGGAGCAGGAGGCTGTGGAGGAGCGCGACGCCGCCCGGACGATCGCCTACACCGACCCGCTGACCGGCGTGAAGAGCAAGCATGCGTTTGTGGAAACCGAGCACGAGCTTGACAAGCGCATTGACAGCGGCGAGGGGGCGCCGTTCGCCGTGCTGGTCTGCGACGTCAACGGACTGAAGCACATCAACGACACGCAGGGACACAAGGCGGGCGACCGCTATATCTGCGACGCGGCAGAGCTGATCTGCGAGCATTTCAAGCACAGTCCCGTCTACCGCATCGGCGGCGATGAATTCGTGGTCGTGCCGAACGGTCCCGATTTTGACAACCGCGCGCAGATCATAGGCGTGATCAACGAGAAGATCGAGGCGAACATCGGGACGGACAACGTCGTGATCTCGCTGGGGCTGTCCGAGCTGACGGAAACGGACCGCACCTTCCACGCGGTCTTCGAGCGCGCGGACAACCTGATGTACAAGCGCAAGCAGCAGCTCAAAGCCATGGGTGCAAGAACGAGAGAATGAACGAAAAAGAAGACTGCGATCGCCAAGGCGATCGCAGTCTTCTTTTGTTTACCAGCGGACCTGCCAGCGTTCGCTGTAGCCGCCGACGTCTGTGTGCGGCGTGCTCTCGCGCAGCGCGGACGCCTGCTTTTTTTCCTCCAGCAGGCGGTCGAACCGTTCATCGTCCACCGGCAGCGCGATCTTTTCGCCCGTCCACGCGGAGAGGTATGCCGCGTTGGCGATGGAAAGCGCGTTCAGCGCCTCAGCGCCGGGCGCGATCAGCGGCGCGCCGTGCAGGATGTGATCTGCAAAGTTCTGCAGCACCGCGCCGTGCGCGTGCTTCTTCTTGTCAAACGGCGTTTCGCTGACGTCCATGGGGATCTTGGCGGACGCTTCCTCGCTGCGGAAGCAGACCTCCCGCTCCGGCTCGCGGAGCTGCCAGCGCTTCATCACGCCGCCCTCCAGCACAAGCTTGCCGCGGTCGCCCGCGATCTCCAGCCGGTTGGTGCCGGGGTACTCCCCCGTTGTGGTGCGGAACGTCGCCGTGGCGCCGTTTTCATATTCTGCGAAGAGGATCGCGTCGTCCTCGACCTCGATATCGTGGTACTGCGCCACGCGGCACTCGGCACGGACCGCGCGCGGCATGCCGAAGATCCACTGCCAGAGGTCGAGCTGATGCGGCGCCTGATTCATCAGCACGCCGCCGCCCTCGCCGCGCCACGTGGCGCGCCAGCCGCCGCTGCGGTAGTACGCCTGCGTGCGGTACCAGTTGGTGATGATCCAGTCGAACCGCTTCGGCTGCCCGAGCGCGCCGCTCTGCACGATCTCCCGCGCAGCGCGAAAAATCGGCTCGGTGCGCTGGTTGAACATGACGGCGAGCGTCTTTCCGCTTCTTTCCGCGGCGGCGACGAGCGCCTTCGCGCGGCTGCACTGCACCGCGATCGGCTTTTCCGTGAGCACATGCAGACCGCGCGCGAACGCCGCGATGCCGATCTCCGGGTGGAAGTAATGCGGCGCGGCAATGACAACGGCGTCGCACACCGCCGCGTCAAACAGCGCATCCGCCGTTTCAAACACGGGCACGCCGGGAAATTCCCGCCGCAGCGTCTCCCGCCGCGCGCCGTCCGTATCGCACAGCGCCGCGAGCGCCGCGCCTTCCACGCTGCCCTCAGCGAGATACTTTGCGTGCGCGCCGCCCATTGCGCCGACGCCGATCACGCCGATCCTGAGAGTCATCGTATCCACTCCTTAGTACGTGCCGCTCGTATCCGAAACCTTTGTGCTGACATTCTCCTTGCGGCGGGACGTCTTGACGCGCTTCATCAGCTCGTTGTAGTACAGCTCCTCGTCCAGCGGCAGCGTGACCGGCTTGCCGAGGAACGCCGAAAGATGCATGGCGTTGGAAAGCGTCAGACCGCGGATGCCCTCCTCGCCCGGCGCGACAAGCGGCGCGCCCGTGAGGATGTGGTCGGCAAACGCGTTGAGCACGCCGGGATGCGCCGGACCCTTGTCCTCAAATACGATCTCCTCCACGGTCTTCTCCGGCTTGGAGAATGCGCCCTGCTCCTTGCCGGTAAACTCGCTCAGCGGCGTGGCAAGGCGCGTGATCGTCAGCTTTTTGCCCTCCGCGATCATCGTGCCGCGGTCGCAGGTGATCTCAAAGCGGTTCGAGCCCGGGCAGTCGCCGGTGGTGGTGATGAACACGCCGGTGGCGCCGTTTTCATACTGCATGAACGCGGTGACGTCGTCCTCGACCTCGATGTCATGCCATGCGCCGAAGCGCAGCTTCGCCTCGACCGTCTGCGGCAGACCGCAGATCCACTGCCAAAGGTCGAGCTGGTGCGGGGACTGGTTCATCAGCACGCCGCCGCCCTCGCCGCTCCAGGTCGCGCGCCACGCGCCGGAATCGTAATACTCCTGCGGGCGATACCAGTCGGTGATGATCCAGTTGGCGCGGCGCAGATTGCCAAGCTCTCCGGACGCCATCAGCTCGTGCATCTTGATGTACAGCGGGTTCGTGCGCTGATTGAACATCATCGCAAACGTCACGCCGCTCTTCGCGGCAAATTCATTCATCTCGCGCACCTGCTTGGTGTAGACGCCCGCGGGCTTTTCCACCATGACGTGCACGCCGCGCGCCATCGCCTCCATGGCGTATTTCGGGTGGAAGTAGTGCGGCACCGCGACAAGCATCGCGTCAAGACCGCCCTTGTCCAGCATCTCCTCCGCAGAGGAAAAACGCTGCACGTCGGGGACGTTCTCCTCCGCCCACGCAAGCCGATCCGGGTTGCTGTCCGCGACCGCCACAAGCTCGATTTTCGGGCACTTGCCCTTGATCGCGACGTTCTTGACGTGGCTCGTGCCCATGTTGCCGATGCCGAGAATGCCGAGTCTAATCTTTTCCATGATATTCACCTCAACAATAGCCCTGCGCATGCAGGTAATCAAAACTTTCCTTCAGGCAGTCGAACGGATCGCGCCCGTAGCAGACGTCCTGCTCGACGAACGCGTACTGCGAGCCGGCGTCCGCGAACGCGCGCAGGATCTTCGGAAAGTCCATGTTGCCGCTGCCGACCGGCGCGAAGACCGTGTCCTTCCACGATTCGGGCGAGACCGCCATATCCTTCAGATGGACGCATTCCAGCCGCCCTTTTAGTTTTTCGATCCACGTACAGACGTCGCCGCCGCCGTTCTGCACCCAGTAGGTGTCCAGGATGATCCCCATCTGTGCAGGCGTAAAGCGCTCGAGCATACGGTCGAAGATCAGCTTGCCGTCCAGCTTGCGGAATTCCAGCGAGTGGTTGTGGTAGCAAAAGCGCATGCCCGCCGCACCGATCTTCTGAATGGGCGCGTCCAGCGCGTCGAAAAACGCCTCCAGCGCCGAAAGCTCGCCCGGATGCCGCGCCTCCTTCGGCATCATGCCGAGACCGATCCACTTCGCGCCGAGGAGGCGATGCTCTTCGATCACCGCCTCCGTCTCGTCCGTGATGCGGCCGAACGGGATATGCGTCGCCTCGATCGTGAGTCCCGCCGCGTCCGCGTACTCGCGCAGCTGCTGCGGGTCCATCTCACAGCCGCCGGAAAGCTGGACGTGACGGTAGCCGATCTCCGCCGTCTTCAGCAGCGAAACGCGCGTGTCCTCGGGCGTCTGGCATTGATCCCGGATCGTGTACATCTGTGCGCCGATCTTCATGGTTTTCTCCCCTTTCAGAATTTGTCGCTGTTTTCGATCGTTCCGTCCGAGCTCGGCGGAATATCCGCGTCGTCGAAGTGGATCAGCACGCCGTCCTTTGCAAGCTGCTTTTGCAGCGCGGCGATATCCACCTGCGCGACGGGCTTCTTTTCTTCGATGGCGTGCACGCAGACCGTGCCCGCCGCCTGCCCCGTGAGGATCGCGGGCGGGATCACGCGCAGCACGTCCCAGCCGTAGCCCTCGGCGGCGGCGACGCGCCCCGCGGCGACGACGTTCGGAAATTCCTTTTGCGTCAGGCAGCGCAGCGGCACCTCGTACAGATAGTCGCGCCGCGCAAAGTCCGGGATCGCGGCGACCGAATCGTCGAAGTGGCGGTAGGCGTCCTCAGCACGGAAGGCGTAGTCGCCCTCGATGCAGCGGACCTCACGGAACTGCGGCATGCCCGCCGTGGTGACAAGATCGCGCTTTTTGCGGTTTTCCGCGTCCTTGTAATGCGCCAGCATCTCCAGATGGTTGCGCAGGAAATAGGTGTTGACCTCGTCGGACGACGTGCCGTCGTACGGCTCCATGCCCTCGGGCTGATTGCCGCCGTAGAGATTTGCCCTGCCGCCGAACTGATCGACGAAGAGCTTTTCGATATCCTGCGCGTCGATCGCGTTCTGACAGCGCTCGAGCGAGACCTCCATGCCGCTGAAGATGTGGTAGTTCCGTCCGGTTTTGACGCGCATACCGGCAAGATACGCGAGCTGCGCGCTGCCGGTGGCGTCCACGAACATCTGCGCGCCGTAGCGCTCAAAGCCCGAGGCGGTCAGCAGCGTGACGCTCCGGGCGCGCTTCGGGTCGTCCGCGCACATCGTCACGTCGGTGACGATCGAATCGAACAGGATCGTCACGCCGGCGTCGTGCAGCAGCTCCGTCAGCTGCAGCGCGAAGATCTCGGGCGAGAAGTTCGTCTTATACCGCGGCGGCTTTTTGCCGATGGCGGCGTATTCATCCAGCTTTTCCCGAGGGATCGCACCGTCCACGAATTGCGGCGTCAGATCGCCGTAGCCGTACTTGACGGAAAGCCGCGCGAATTCCTCCGCCATGCCGAACGCGATCTGCTTGCCGCGTCCGTTGCACATGGCGACGAACAGATTGACCAGTCCCAGCGTGGCAAGCCCGCCGAGCATGACGGTCTTTTCCGCAAGGATGACCTTCTTGCCCTGCCGCGCCGCGCTGAGCGCCGCCGCGACGCCCGCGACGCCGCCGCCCGCGACAAAAATCTCCGTTGTGCCTCTGTCGATGACCTTCATAGCGTCTCCTCCTCAGGTTTTTCTTCCGAATCTAATAATAGATTGGTTGGAAGTCGCTGTCAAGTAACCACTGGTTTATGCAGGCAAGAGCAATAACGCAGGGATTTTGCGCTGCAAAAAGACGAGAAAACGCAGGAATACTTTGTGTATTTCAAGTTTTCGAGGCGCATTTGCGGCACAAAAGACCAAGTCAGCGCCGCAGCCGGAATAAATCAGTGGTTACTCAAGCCGATGAGCAAAAAACTGCCTGATAATATAAAGAATCACTCGATTTCCGCAACGATCGCGCGCAGCGCCGAAGCCGCCGCATCGAACGCCGCGTTGCCGTCGGGGAAGATCTGCGACGGGTCCTTGATGTCGCCGCGCTCGAGCTTTTCCAGCCCGATGAAGCGCGTCAGATGCGGCTCGAGCGTGACCGTGCCGCCGCCCTGCGCCATGTAGCGGCGCAGCAGCTCGCGCAGGTTGCCGATGCCCTTGCCCGGCAGCAAGACCTTGCCGTCCGCGCCGCAGTCCTTGATGTGCATATAGTCCACGTAAGGCGCAAGGCGCTCCCACGCGCCGAGCGTCTCCACGCCGCACTGGATGAAGTTCGCGGGATCGTACACGGCGCGCAGCCGCGGGATCGCCTTCAGCAGCTTTTCGCAGCGCACGTCGGTGTCGCCGTAGATCTTCTTCTCGTTCTCGTGGCAGAGCACCACGCCGCTGCCCTCGGCTTCGTCCAGCATCCGGTTGAGCTTCTCCGCCACGGCGTTAAGGTTTTCCCCCGCCTCGTAGAAGCTGAACAGGCGGTAGCGCGTCGCGCCGAGAATGTCCGCGATCTCAAGCTGACGCTTGAATGCGTCCAGATGCGGCGCAAACGGATCGCCGAGCGCGATCTTGCCCGTGGGCGAGCCGATCGACCACGTTTTGATCCCGCCGTCGTCGAGCTTTTTGCGGATCTCCTTCGCCTCGTCCGTCGTCAGCTCGGAGACGTTCTTGTCCCCCACAAAGCGAATTTCCAGATACGGAATGTTGTTTCTCTGCAGCGCGGCGATCTGCGTTTCCAGCGGACGCCCCGCCTCGTCGGCAAATGCCGCAAATTGAATATTCTTCATGCTTTACACCCCCGAATAGGCGGAAAAACCGCCGTCTACCGGCACGACCACGCCGGTCACAAAGCCCGATTTTGTCTCGTCCGCGAGCCACTCCAGCGTGCCGAGCAGCTCCTCCGGCTTGCCGAAGCGTCCCATCGGCGTCGCGCGGAGGATCTTTTCCGTCCGCGCCGTCGGCTTGCCGCTGTCGTCGAACAGCAGCGCCCTGTTCTGCTTCGTCACGAAAAAGCCCGGCGCTATCGCGTTGACGCGGATGCCGCTCTTGGCGAAATGCACCGCCAGCCACGCGGTAAAGTTGCTGACCGCCGCCTTTGCCGCACTGTACGCGGGGATCTTTGTCAGCGGACGGAATGCGTTCATCGACGACACGTTCAGGATGCAGCAGCCCGCACGCCCGATCATATCGGCGGCGAACTCCTGCGTGGGCAGCAGCGTGCCCTTGAGATTGAGATCGAACACCGCGTCGAAGCCCGCCTCGTCGAGACTGAAGAACGTGGCAAGCTCCTTTTCCGCCTCGTCGCCGGGCGTGAATTCCTCACGCGAGGTCGTGCCGCGGGGATCGTTGCCGCCCGCGCCGTTGATGAGCACGTCGCACGGTCCGAAATCCCGCTTGATCTTCTCATGCGCCGCCTTGAGCGCCGCCTTATCCAGCACGTCGGCGGGATACACGCCCGCCGTGCCGCCCGCGCTTTCGATCTCGCTTTTCACCGCCTCCAGCGTGGCGGCGGTGCGTCCGATCAGCGCCACGCGGCAGCCGAGCGACGCCAGATGCTTTGCAAACGCCGAGCACAGCACGCCGCCCGCGCCGGTGATCACAACAGTCTTGTTCATGCTTCCGTCTCCCCTTCCGCCATCTGCTTCGCGTTGCCGTAGCAGAGCTTTGCGGCAAGCCGCTTTGCGGCGTTCGCGTCGTATTCTCCCGCGGCAACCCAACCGCCCAGCAGATCGCTGACCAGCCGACGGTAGTAGTCGTGCCGCGCATAGGACAGGAAGCTGCGGCTGTCTGTGAGCATACCGGGGAACACAGCGAGACAGCCGGTCTCCGCGGCGGTCTTGAGCTGTTCGGTGATGCCGTACCTCGTGTCGCAGAACCACCACGCCGCGCCGAGCGTGACATTCCGGAACGCGCCCGCCAAAATCCCGAGCGGCTGCGCCATATCCTGCCGCAGCGCGTAGAGGATCGTCTTCGGCAGACCGCCCGTCGAGTCGATGGCGTTCAGCACGGCGGCGACCTGCGACACCGGCACGCCGTCGCCCGCGACGTCGCCGCCGGCGTCCAGACCGCAGGCGCGGAACAGCGTGTTGCTGACGTTGCGCAGCGCGCCGAGATGCCACTGCATCACAAGGTTGCGTTTGCGGTACGCCTGCGCCAAAAAGACGAAACAGTTGCCGAGGAACGCCATCTGCGCCTCGTGGCTGACAAGCTCGCCGCGCAGCGCCAGCTTCAGCGCCTCGTCCGCCTGTTCGTCCGTGCCGATCCGGTCGGGGAACAGCGCGACGCCGACGTCGGTCATGCGGCAGCCCGCCGCGCAGAAATCGTCCAGCCGCTTTTCGACCGCGGCGCGGAACGTTGCAAGATCGCGGATCTCCACGCCCGCCGCGCTGCCGAGCCGCGCAAGATACTGCGCGTAGTCCGCCGCGGTCAGCGTCAGCAGCCGGTCGGTGCGGAACGACGGCGTGACGCGCACGGAAAACGTCGGGTCGGCGGCGATGGCAAGATGCTCGTCCAGGGGATCGGCGGGATCGTCGGTCGTGGCGATGAACTCCACGCCGGAGCGCTCGATCAGCTTGCGCGGTGAAAGCTGCTGTTTGCGGATGACCGCGTCGGCAGCGTCACAGATCGCGTCGGCGTTCGCAGCGGTCAGCGGCAGCTCGACGCCGAAATACCGCTCCAGCTCCAGCGTGCACCAGTGGTACAGCGGATTGCCCGCCGCGCCCTCCAGCGCCTGCAAAAACGCGCGCAGCTTTTCGCGCCACGGCGCGTCGCCGGTGATGTACTTTTCTTCAATGCCGTACTGGCGCATCAGCCGCCATTTGTAGTGGTCGCCGCCGAGCCACAGCTGCCCCAGACTTGTGAAAGGCGCGTCCTCGCGGATCTCGCGCGGGGACAGGTGGCAGTGGAAATCCACGATGGGCAGGTCCTTGACGCGCGCGTAGAGCCGCACGCTCTCCAGACCGTTGACAAATCGGATCATCGGTCGATCCCTCCTTCTTATTTCCTATTATAAAACGCATTTTTACACAATGCTATTTCAAAAATCGTCAAAGTGATTGCAAAAACAAGCATATTGTGTTATGCTCATGCAAGGAGGCGGTACGATGCAGCTGTTTTTCTATCAAGACGACGTCATTTCCGCGCACAGGACGCTGGACGAGGCGCCCGATCCGCGGGCGTTTTCCATGCACGCGCACGAACGACTGGAGCTGTACTGCTTCCTGCGCGGCAGCGGGCACTTCAACGTGGAGGGACGCCGCTACAAGCTGCGCGAGGGCGACGTGCTGCTGATGCGCGAGGCGGAGACGCACATGCTGATGATCTCCCCCGACGCGCCGTACGAGCGCATCGCCGTGCATTTCGATCCCGAACTGCTGCGCGGTCTCGATCCGACGCTGCAGCTGCTGCGACCGTTCTACGACCGGCCGCTCGGCACGCGAAACCGCTACCGCATGGGCGCGGCCGAGGACGGCTTCTGGCGCGAGTGCCTGCAAAAGCTGACGGCGGAGCCGTCGCCCGACCGCACGACGCTGCTGGCGTATCTGATCCCGCTGCTGGCGGAGATCACGCGCCTTGCCGAGACGGCGGAGGACGATCCGAAGACGGTGGGCGAAGCCGCGCCGATCGTCGCCTACGTCAACCGCCATCTGTTCGAGCCGCTGTCGCTGGCGCAGCTGAGCGGTGTGTTTTTTATGAGCCAGTCGCAGCTCAACCGCGTGTTCCGCAAGGCGACCGGCTCGACCGCTGCGCGGTATATCGAGATCAAGCGGCTGCTGGCGGCGCGCAGCCGTATCCGGCAGGGCGAAAAGCCCGGCGAAGCGAGCCGCAAATGCGGCTTCGGCGACTATTCGTCCTTTTTCCGCGCCTACCGCGCGTATTTCGGCGCGTCGCCGTCGGACGACCGCAGCGCCGCAAAGTGATTTTCCGGTTGAGAAAACACAAGCGTCATGCTATAATCCAAGCGAGGAGATGACCGTATATGAAACTTGGCATCGTGGGGCTGCCGAACGTCGGCAAGAGCACCCTGTTTAACGCGATCACGAACGCCGGCGCGGAGGCGGCGAACTATCCGTTCTGCACCATCGACCCGAACGTCGGCATGGTCACCGTGCCCGACGAGCGGCTGGAGTGGCTGCGCGACGTGCATCAGCCGAAGAAGTTCACGCCCGCCGTCATCGAATTCGTCGACATCGCGGGACTGGTCAAGGGCGCGAGCAAGGGCGAGGGGCTGGGCAACAAGTTTCTCGGCAACATCCGCTCGACCGACGCCATCGTGCATGTGGTGCGCTGCTTTGACGATCCCAACATCACGCGGCACGAGAATTCGACCGATCCGCTGAACGACATCGAGATCATCAACATGGAGCTTATTATGGCGGACATCGAGATGGTCGAGCGCCGGATCGACAAGGCGGAAAAGGCATTCAAGGGCGGCGACAAAAAGTTCCAGCATGAGGCGGACGTCTTCCGCCGCCTGCTGGCGCATCTGAACGAGGGCAAGCTCGCCCGCACGTTCGAGGCGTCGGAGGACGAGCTGGAGCTGATCGCCACGAGCGATCTGCTGACGCTGAAAAAGACGATCTACGCCGCGAACCTCGGCGAGGACGAGGTCGCGGATTACGAGGGCAACGCCAATTTCCAGGCGGTCAAGAAGCTCGCCGACGCGGAGGGCAGCCAGGTGCTGCCGATCTGCGCGAAGCTGGAGGCGGACATCGCCGAGCTGGACGATCCCGAGGAAAAGGCGATGTTCATGGAGGAGCTGGGCATCAGGGAGTCCGGTCTGGACAAGCTGATCAAGTGCAGCTACACGCTGCTGGGGCTGATCTCCTTCCTGACGGCGGGACCGGACGAATGCCGCGCGTGGACGATCAAGAAGGGCACCAAAGCGCCGCAGGCGGCGGGCAAGATCCACACGGACTTCGAGCGCGGCTTCATCCGCGCGGAGGTCATCTCGTTCGAGAACATGAAGGCGTGCGGCACCATGGCAAACGCCCGCGCCAAGGGCATGGTCCGCAGCGAGGGCAAGGACTACGTCATGCAGGACGGCGACATCGTCAACTTCCTGTTCAACGTGTAAACTGCGACAAAAAAACCACCCGCGGTGCGGGTGGTTTTTTATTGCCGTTACTTGATGTTGCCGAAGATGCCTCGGAGGATGGAACTCGAGCCGGAGCGCATCGCGGAGCGCAGCGCGTTCGACGCGGCGCGTTTGGCGATGGTGCCGGAACTGGAGACCTTGCCGCCGAGGGCGCTGTTGATGATGTTGGTGCCCAGCGAGTTTGCGACCGACGACACCGCTGCGCCCACCGCCTTTTCGCCGAGGCTCTTGCGCGAGGACGCCGTGCGGCGCGACGCCGGCTGCCCGACCGTCCGCTGTGCGGCGGTCTGCTGCGCGGCGATCTCCTGCTGTTGCTGCTTTTGCACGGCAAGCGCCTGCTGCTCCTCTTCCTGCTGCTTTTTGAGGTCCTCCGCCGCCTTCATGATGACCTCGTACGCCGATTCGCGGTCGACCGCTTCGCGGTACTTGAGTTCAAATTCGTCGGCGGCGATGCACGACTGCACAGCGCCGTCGTCCGCCGCGCCCATCAGGCTCTGCGGCGGCAGGATGCTTGCCCGCTCCACGACGGCAGGCGTGCCGTTTTCCTCGAGGAAACTGACCAGCGCCTCGCCCGTGCCGAGCGCCTGCAGAGCCTGCTCCGTGTCGAACGCGGGATTTTCGCGGAACGACTTCGCCGCGGCGCGGACGGCGGTCTGCTCGGCGGGGGTATAGGCGCGCAGACCGTGCTGCACGCGGTTGGAAAGTTGCGCCAGCACCTCGCCCGGGATATCCGACGGCGACTGCGTGACAAAGTAGACGCCCACGCCCTTCGAGCGGATCAGCTTGACCACCTGCACGATCTTCTGCACAAGCGCCTTGGGCGCGTCGTCAAACAGCAGATGCGCCTCGTCGAAGAAGAAGATCATGCGCGGCTTTTCGAGGTCGCCGACCTCTGGGAGTTTCTCGAACAGCTCCGTCAGCATCCACAGCAGGAACGTGGCGTAGACCGTCGGACTTGCCACCAGCTTGCGGCTGGACAGGATGTTGATGTAGCCGCGCCCGTCCGTGTCGGTGCGCATCCAGTCGCGGATGTCGAGCGACGGCTCGCCGAACACGCTTTCGCCGCCCTCGTCCTCGAACGCCAGAAGCGCGCGCTGGATCGCGCCGATGGACGCGGTGGACACGTTTCCGTAGGCGGTGGTGAATTCGGCGCGGTTTTCGCCGACGAACTGCAGCATGGCGCGCAGGTCCTTGAGATCGAGCAGCAGCAGTCCCTGATCGTCCGCCACGCGGAAGACGATGCTCAGCACACCCGCCTGCACGTCGGAAAGTCCGAGCAGGCGCGCCAGAAGCTGCGGCCCCATCTGCGACACGGTGACGCGGACGGGATGCCCCGCCTCGCCGAAAATATCCCAAAAGCGTGTGGGATAGGATTTATAGGCAAAGCCCTCGATGCCGAAGCGCTCGATGCGGCGCTGCATATCCTCGCTGTCCGCGCCGGGGCGCAGCATGCCGGAAAGGTCGCCCTTGACGTCGCTGAAAAACACAGGCACGCCAAGGTCGGAGAACGACTCCGCCATCACCTTCATGGTGATGGTCTTGCCGGTGCCGGTCGCGCCGGCGATCAGTCCGTGACGGTTTGCCATCTGCGGCAGCAGATACAGGTTCTGCGTGTCGCTCTGCGCCATCCAGATCTTGCGGTCGGTGTACATGGCCATGTCCCCCTTGCCGTTTTTTTTATCATAGCACAAATCGGGAAATAGTACAATAGAAAAGAAAGAGCCGTGCGGCTCTTTCTTTTTGCGTCACTCTTTGTATTTGATGTCCGTCAGTAGCTGAATAACTTCTCCAAAGCCAAAAAGTGTCATGCCGGAGATAAAGCCTGCAATACCATATACAGCCTCAAAGCCATTGTTGGCTGAAGCACCTGCTGCGAAACCCGCAACTACCACAAGCCCAGACAACACTTTAAAAGCTTTGGCGATTCCGTTTTTGATTGCAGACGGCTTGTTTTCACGAACATCTGTCTTACCTTTTAGTTTGAGTATCTCCGTATATTCCTCATCGGTAACATCCCAAGTCGCCAATCTGTATCTTTTTGGATTACCGGTTGTCGGATCATACTCCACATGGGGGAAGTCGCTGTCTGCGTCACCATCCAACGCATATACCTTATCGCATAGCCCAAGCGAAATCAGTCGATCTCTTCTTTCTTGTTCCTCTTTTGCAATTAGCTTTTGCTTTTGTTCTGTAATCCAATCTTGAACTCTTTGATCCATACCCCAAAACACCTCTCATATTTGTAGATCTAAAAAAGCAATTGCTATATTGCAGTATATCTTAAAACGCAAGAGGAATCAACCCTTACGAACGCGGCGGGGTGTGGGCACCCCGCACTACGGCGTGATCGTTCGTTTTTTGCGTAGGGCAGCATGCCTCCCTCTTTGAGGGAGGTGGATCGCCGAAGGCGAGCCGGAGGGAGTTACTCCTTCAGTCAGCTTCGCTGACAGCTCCCTCGAGGAGGGAGCCTTCGGCGCGCCGGGGTCGTCCGCGGGCGATTTAACAATCGACCCTACGGGTGCGGTGCGGGATCGGCGGGCGATTTTACAATCGGCCCCTACGCCCCCCTCAGGCGCTTCGCGCCAGCTCCCCCCAAGGGGGCGCTTTTTTTGCAGAGGTGCGTGCTACGGGTGCCGTGCGTTTTTGCGTTCACTCTTTCAGCGGGTACTGCCGTTCGGCGGCGGTGATGGCGCCGCGGGCGATCGCCTCCGCGTCGGTGAGATACGCCGACAGCGGCGTAGCGCGCATGAAATGCGTCATGCCGAGCTTCTTCTCCAGCGCGCGCAGATCGTCGATCAGCGCCAGCATCTCCTCCTGCGGCAGGACCGTCGGGAAGCAGATCGCGAGGATCGCCTTCGGGAAGACCGTCAGCGCGTTCACGCGGTCGTAGACGGTCTGCGACTTTGCCGCCGCAAGTCCCTTTTGGAGGATCGCGAGCAAGCGCTGCATCTCCTCGGGTCTGTAATAGTTATGGCGCAGCATGACGGTCGTGTTCTCCCGCCCCGTCCAGCCGCGGCGTTCCATCACGGGATAGTACGCCTCGACCGCGTGCAGATATTCCGTGACTGCCGGCTCCGCCTCCTTGTAGTACACGGCGCGGAACTCGGCGGTCAGTTCGTCGTAGTTTTCCGTCTCGTCCCAGTGCATGCGGGCGCGGGCAAAGTCGTCCATCTCCATGAACGGCGAGCCGGGGCACCAGTGCTGCGCCTGGTTGAAGACCTCCAGCATCTGCATCTCGCGATACAGTTCGTGATTTGCCTGCGCCGTCACCGACGACGGGTACGGGAACGCGATCGAGCGGAAGTCCTGCCGGTAGTCCCACACGGCAAAGTGCTTTGCCACGGCGCGCCAGCCGAGGAACGACCGGCGGCTGTCCTCGTTGTGCTCGGCGTCCAGCAGCGGGTAGCAGTAGTTCGCGCGGATCGGCGCGAGGCGCACGACCACGTTGTCCCGCGCGACGACGCTCGGGTCGACGGGGATAAACCGCCCGTTTTCCTCGCGCACGGGCGGGTCGAAGATCGTCAGGTACGCGAACGTCCACAGATAGATCACCCGCTCCGGCGCGTTCTCGCGCCGCCACGCCTCCACCGCGTCGGCGACCTTGTTGACGAAGCGCATGGAAAGCCCGCTGTGCGTGTACTTCTCGATCTCGCGGCGGCACGCCGGGCAGTTGCAGAAATCGCGGTTGTCGCTGATGCCGAGCATGAAGAAGACCTTGTCCTTCTCCGGCACGATGTAGTTGTCTATCAGTTCGTGCAAAAACGTGTCGAAGAACTCTTCGTCGTACAGTCCCTTGGAAAAGCAGATCTGCGGATAGCCCGTCGGCGGCTTTTTGCCCTCGTGCTCCGGATCGAGGTAGAACCAGTCGGGATGCGCCGCGCGGTACTTGGTGTAGTCCAGAATCTGCACGGCGTAGGACTGATCTTCCAGCGTCGCCCACGGCGTCGCCTCGCCGTGACGCTCCTCGCGCAGGCAGAATTCGCCGTTGACGCGCATGCGGAAGCTGTGATCCCTGCGCTGCTCCGTCGCCCAACTGAACGCGTAGCGCCCGAAAAACGACGGGATGTCCTTGATGTGAAATTCGAGATTTTGCGCCGAGGGCGCGACGGTGTGCTCATCCTCGGCGTAGTAGCGTCTGCCCATGGCGTATTCCGCGAAGCCGTAGACGCCGAAGCACGTGCCGGTGTCGGTCACGCCTTTTATGACGTACGCCTCGCCGACGCTCTCGATGACGTAGCCGTCGAACTTGTATTCCGCCTGCGTCAGCGTCACGCCGAGCGCGCGGAAATAGACCGTATCCCCCAGCGCGATGACCTTCTGCGCGGGATCGGCGGTCATGCCGGCGTCCGACGTGACCGCGATCTGCACGCCCGCCTCGGCGAAGATATCCCGCAGCTCCGACGCCGCAAACTGCTCGCACGCGCCCGCGCCCTCCGGCAGCACGATGCGGTATTGCGTAGCGCCCTTCTCATAGAGCATGCCCGTGCGCGGCGCGATCGTACCCTGATAACCTTTCAGCTTCATGATGGCTCCTTTACAGCATCTTGACGCGCGGACGGTACTTCTTTAAGTACGCCGCGTTCTTTTCATCGCCGCCCGGCTCGTTCGCGCTCGACCAGACGGGCGGCGTGATCCCCGCCGCGACGCACTGGCGGACGCACTCGATCTCCAGCAGATGCGCGATGTAGAAATCCGCAATGTTCGAGATCGGGCCGATGGGCGTTTCCAGCCCCGGCACATGCACCACCGCGTCGCCCACGGGGTTGAAATCCTCAATACAGACGTCGGCATAGTCGAATAGATTCGTCTTGCTCGGGTGGCGGATGAAGTGATCGGCGGGCATTTCGGTCTGCCATGCGGAGGACGAGACGGCGACGATCTTCACGCCGCGCTTTTTCGCCTCCATCGACGCGTCGATGGTCGCGGGATTGATGCCGATGTTGTGGAAGATGATCAGAAGATCGTCCTTTTGCAGATCGTAGTAGCGGATGATCGCCGCGCCGTAGTTGACCGTGCGCTCCAGCTCCAGATATTTGAGCGCCTGGTTGAACACGGAAAGCCCCGTCTCCATCACGGGATCGATGCACGAAAGCCCGCCCGCGCGGAAGAACATCTCGCCCACGGGCAGTGTGGTGTGCCCGCCGCCGCCGTAGACGTGGATCAGCCGGTCGTTTTTGATCGCCTCGCACATCAGCGCGCCCGCCTTCTCGATCGCCTCGCCCTGCGTGGCGTTGATCTTCTCCAGATTTTCGACGACTGCCTTGTAATATCCGAAATCGTTCACGCTCAGCCCTCCTTTTTCAGCACGCGGGCAAAGTTCTGCCCGATGCGGTCCCACAGCGCGATGGGATCGGGCGCCGCGACCGTCGTGCCCGCGCAGCCGCGGAACGTCCACGTGGCAAGGCGGTCCACGCCGAGCGAGTCGTACAGGTCTACCGTGCGGTCGATCTGCGCAAAGTCCTGCGGCTGATTGAAGTAGCCCTGGATCCACCGCTCGGACTGCTTGCCGTACCGCTGCGCCGCCGCCACGGTGCGCTCGCCGATCTCGCGGAAGAATTTCTCCGGCAGATCCCAGCGCAGGATCGTGGTGGAGAACACGTCGAAATACGGGCAGGACGCCACCATGTCCCAGTCGTCGTAGCCGCGGTTTTCCGTGACGTAGTAGCTGTTCAGCGTCGCGTGGACGCAGCAGGTGATCTCCAGCGACGGCTTATACGCCTTGAGCGCCTTGGACGTGTCCGCAAGGATCTTCAGCGCCTCGCGGCGGCGGAAGTGCGCCACGTCGTCCGTGAGCAGGCGCGGCATCTCATAGCCGTAGTACGCCCGGAACTTCTCCATACACTCCGGGCAGCGGCAGGCCCAGTCCTCGCCGGCGCTGCCCGTGAGCGAGGCGTAGGATTTCGGCAGCGCATAGTGCGGCTCGTCCCAGAAAAAGCCGTCGACGTCGGTGTTTCTTGCGATCTTCAGGCAGAACTGCAAAAAGTAGTCGCGGAACGCGCTGCTGTTAAAGCAGGCGGCGTTCAGCGTCTCGCCCGTCAGCGCGGAGACCTGCCGGTGACGCACGTTGTTCTGCAGAAACAGGCTGACCTGCTCGCCGCCGAAGTATTTGCCGATGCCCCACGGGTCGGCGATGGCGCGAAGTCCCGCGTCGTGCGCCGCCTTGACGATGCCGTTCAGACTCGGCAGGTAGAAATCGACGTCGAATTCCGTGATCGCCAAAATCACGGTGTCGCAGCCGTGGTCGCGGATCTCGCGGAAGTCCTCCGCGGCGCGCTTTGCGCTGTTCATGCCGATGTAACTGACCGACGTATGTTTGACCGCCATGTTCATTCCTCCCCCACTTTGACCGGACGTCCGGTATAGATGCTGTCGTACGCCGCATTGATCGCGGCGAGCGTTTTCTTGTGATCGCGGAAATCCACGTCCGGGGTGTTCGTGCCCGCGCGGATGTCGCGGATCATGCCGCGCAGGAAGATGCGCCGCTGATCGTCCAGCGCCAGATCGTACGCCTCGACCTCGTATTTAAGCGCGTCGGGCGTCATGCACTCGACGTAGTCCGCGCCGTAGCTGTCGGCGTAGAGCACGCCCTTGGAGCCGACGACCTCCAGCTCGACCTGCACCGGGCGCGGGTAGCGGCTGAGATCCAGCCCGTGCAGACGCGGACGCTCCTGCTCGCGGTTGGCGAACGACGGATCGAGCGAGACGATCACGCCGTTTTTCAGCCGTCCGATCACATAGGCGAAATTCTCCGTCTCCGTGCCCTTGCGCATCTGCGGCGCGACCTCGGCGTAGACGGTGTCGAAATCGCTGCCGAAGAGATAACGCGTCAGATCGAAGATGTGCGGATGATCCGTCAGCGCGCCGCCGCGGAAATAGCGGCTGCCCGGGCGAAGCGGGATGCGCTTGCCGTAGCTCTGCTCGGGGACGTCCACCCACTCGTTCCACCAGACGGGATTGTGCGAATAGTTGTAGGCGTTGAACGCGCGAATTTCTCCGAGCCGACCGGTCGCGATCAGCTCGCGGATGCGCTCGACCGTCGCGCGCCAGCGCATCTCCAGCTCGATGTAGACGAGGATGTGATGCTCGTCCGCGAGGCGGATCATCTCGTTGTACTCCGCGCTGTCGTACGTCGGCACCTTCATCGACACGACGTGGATGCCGCGTTCGGCGCAGAGGCGGAACTCCTCCATGTGATCGGCGTTCGAGCCGCCGCAGACGCAGACCTGAATCTCGGGATGCGCGTCGAGCATCTGCCTGAGGTCGTAGTAGATATCCACGCCCTCGAACGCCTCGCGTCCCATGCGGTCTTCGTAGATGATCCGCTGACGCGGCGCGAACGACGCGGCGACGACCTCCAACTCCGGCTCGTTGCACATGCCCTTGTAGATCCAGTAGCAGTGCCCGTTCACGAAGCCCGTGACGGCGACCTTGATCGTGTCCTTCATCATACCGCCTCCTTTTCGCCCGACTGCGCGGATCTTTCCACCGCGGCAAGGCAGCGGCGGAGCTGCGCGTCCGCGCGCAGCCATTCGGCGGGATCGACGCGCCCCATCAGCGCCTCCGCGATCGCGCAGGCGCGGACGACGTCCGGCTTTTCCAGCCCGTACATACAGCGGAACACGTCGTTGTAGGTCTCCGCCTGCGTCTTGTCGTCGGTGAACAGATACGTCGCCTGCGACGGGACCTTCTGCGACACGACACGGTCGGAGCCCATGCCGTTTTTGCCCCAGAACGTGTGCCGCCCCTGCTCCTCCGTGCCGTCGCACAGGGCGGCGGCAAGCTCAAAGACCGCCACGCAGCCGTTTTCCATCGTGCCGAGGATGTTGCGCGCCTCGCCGTTTTCGAAGCACATCACGCTTTGCAGCGCGCTGCGCAGCACCCACTGCGCAATGTCAAATTCGCGGTAGGTCAGGCGGGCAAGCCCCTCGCCCTTGCCGCAGCTGCGGTTGAGCTTCATGCTGCACGGCTCGCGCGAGGGCGCCATCTCGTGCAGCATGGACGTCTGCGTGTCGAACCGCCACCAGAAGAGCGGATAGTCCTTCCCGTCCAGTGTCAGCACGTCCGTCAGATCGCCCTCACCCGCGCGGCGGTACGCCCACGTGCATCCCGGCGTCTGCTCGTAGACCTTCAGGACGGCGGCAACGCCGTCCTCCACAGTCCTGCATTTCTGCATCGGATCGCCTCATTTCTTTTTTATAATCCCTGTTTTCATTGTACCACAACTCGGGGACGCCGCAATATGAAAAAACGAGCAAAAATTATGATTTTCCGAACACTTTTTCTTGACACCTTCGCGCGTTCCTGCTACGCTGTAAAGGGAGGGAGCAAGCTATGTTTTTTGTCAGCCGAAGCGTGTCCGCAACGATCCTCGCCGTCATCGATATGTCGTGGGACAGCGTTGACGCCCGCGCCGCGGGGCGTCCGTTCCACTCGCTGACGTTCCGCCTGGAAGGCGGCGCCACGCTGTTCAGCAAGGATTGCCCGCCGCTTCAGGCGCCGGAGGGCTCCGTGTGCTTTGGGCCAGCAAATTACGATTTTGCGAAGCGCGCGGGACGCGGCAGGATCATTGCGATCCATTTTCTGTCGGACAGTCCTCTGCCGGAGCGGCATCTCTGCTTTCACCCGCGCAATCCGGAGCGGTTCCGCGAGCGGTTTCTCGCCCTGCACCGCGTCTGGACGGAAAAGCAGTTCGGCTATGAATACGAGGCGCGCATCCTGTTCGACCGCATCCTGCTGGAGATCGAGCGCGAGTGGGCGGAACAGCGCCCGTCGCTTGCGAACGAAAAGCTGGCGCAGGCGTGCCGCTATCTCCACGCGCACATCACCGACAGCGACCTGTCCGTGCAGACGCTTTGCGCCATCAGCGGCATGAGCGACACCTATTTCCGCGCGCAGTTCCGGCGCGAGTTCGGCATGACGCCCATCCGCTACATCAACCGCCTGCGGCTGCGTCACGCGATCGAGCTGCTGCAATCGGGCTACTATACCGTCGGGGAGGTCGCCGACCTGTGCGGCTTCGCAAGCGCGCAGTATTTCAGCGCGTTCGTCACGCGGGAGAGCGGCGTTTCGCCGCAGCAGCACCGCCGGACGCTCGCCGCGCCGACCGATCTGTCGCAGTTTCGTCTTGAAAACGCCGACGGCACTTGACAGATCGCAAAAGTTTTACTATAATGAAAGTAGATTTTTTCATCGTATGAAAAAACTGCGTTCATGCGGAAACGGAGGTTGCGTCATGCAGAATACACGGCACAAATTGCAGTTTCGTCGGCTCGGAACGATGCTGGATTGTTCGCGCAACAGCGTCATGAAGCCGGAGGAGGTCTGCCGTTGGGCGGACGAGACGCGGGCGATCGGCTATAACACGCTGACGCTGTATCTTGAGGACACCTACGAGATCGAGGGGCAGCCGTATTTCGGCTACGGACGAGGGCGCTATTCGCGCGACGAGCTGAAAATGATCGACCGGCACTGCCGGGAGATCGGCATGGAGCTGATCCCCTATATCGAGACGCTGGGGCATCTGCCGTGCATCACGCGCTGGCGCGCGTTCCGCCCGTATATCGACGTGGACGACGTGCTGCTCATCGACGATGATCGCACCTACGAGCTGATCGACGCGATGCTTACCACCTGCGCCGAGTGCTTCACCAGCCGCGTCATCAACATCGGCATGGACGAGGCGTATCTGATGGGGCGCGGCAAATACCACGATCAGCACGGCGACCGCAACCGCACCGAGCTGTTTATGCACCATGTGCAGCGCGTGACGGCGCTCGCCGAAAAGCACGGCTTTAAGACGATCCTGCTGTGGCCGGATATGCTGTTCTCCCTTGTGTCGAACGGCAAATACTATGTGCCGGATGCGCCGATCGACAAGTCGGCGCGGGAGATGATCCCCGAAAACGTGTTTCTGCACTACGCCGATTATCACGGCTTGGATCAGGAGCACTACGAGGCGATGATCGACGCACACGCGCGCGTCAAGCCCGAGGTCTGGTTCGGCGGCGGTCTGTGGACGTGGTACGGTCTTGCGCCGCACAACCGCTGGTCGATCGAGACGACGCATCCCGCGCTGGCGGCGTGCCGGTCGCGCGGCGTGCAGGACGTCGTGATGACGATGTGGGGCGACGACGGCGGCGAATGCTCGCGCTGGTCGATCCTGCCGTCGCTGTACGACACCGCGATGCGCGCCTGCGGCGTGACGGACGAAGCGGAGATCAAACAGGGCTTCGAGGCGCGCTATGGCATTTCCTTTGACGATTTCATGCTGCTCGACCTCCCTGGCACCGGCAACAGTTACAAGACGAGCAACCCCGACAAATATCTGCTTTACAACGATCCGTTCCTCGGGCTGTACGACAGCACGCTGACCGGCACGGAGGCGCAGGACTACAAAGCGGTTGCGGAAAAGCTCGAACGGGTGGACGGCGGGAAATTCCAGCCGCTGTTCGACACGCTCGCGGCGCTCAGCCGCGTGCTGGAAATCAAGGCGGATCTGGGCAGCGCACCCGCGCGGCGTATAGCGCAGGCGACAAAAAGGCGCTCGCCGCCGTTGCCGAGGACTACGGCGCGCTGCTGCCGCGGCTGGAAAAGCTCTACGCCGCCGTGCGCGCGCAGTGGATGGCGGAGAACAAGCAGCAGGGCTTTGAGGTGCAGGATCTGCGGCTCGGCGGTGTGATCCGCCGCGTGGAAAGCTGCCGCCAAACGCTGCTGGACTACCTCGCGGGCAGGCTCGAACGGATCGATCCGCTGGAGGAGCCGACGCTCGATCTGACCTGCGGCACCGGCAAGGAGCATACCCCCGTCGGCAGCTATTGGAAGTGGCAGCGCATGGTCACCGCCGGCTACACCGAGATGGCGCCCGGCTACAACGAGAGGTAGACACAATGACGCAAAACGCAGGAACATTCCGCCGTCTCGGCACGATGATCGACTGCTCGCGCAACGCGGTCATGCGTCCGGAGGAGGTCTGCCGCTGGGCAAAGGAGACGCGGGAGCTCGGCTATAACATGCTGATGCTCTACACCGAGGACGTCTACGAGATCGAGGGCTATCCCTATTTCGGCTACGGCCGTGGACGCTATACGCGCGAGGAGCTGAAGCGGATCGACGCGTACTGCCAGTCGATCGGCATGGAGCTGATCCCCTGCATCCAGACGCTGGCGCATCTGGACGGCATCGTCCGCTGGAAGACGTTCAAGCCGTACATCGACACGGAGGACATCCTGCTGATTGACGACGACCGCACCTACGCGCTGATCGACGCGATGCTGCGCACCTGCGCCGAGTGCTTCACCAGCCGCGTCATCAATATCGGCATGGACGAGGCGCACATGGTCGGGCACGGGAAGTACTACGATCTGCACGGCGACAGCAACCGCTTCGAGCTGCTGATGCACCATCTGGAGCGCGTGGCGGAGATCGGGCGGAAATACGGCTTCACGATGCTGATGTGGTCGGATATGTTCTTCCGCCTCGCGACCGGCGGCGTGTACTGCGTGCCGGATGCGAAGATCGATCCGCTGGTTTCCGAACGGATCCCGGACGGCGTGGAGCTTGTCTATTGGGACTACTACTCCACCGACTTTTCGCGCTATGACGGCATGCTCGCCGCGCACGACAGACTGAAGCCCGGCGCGTGGTTTGCAGGCGGACTGTGGACGTGGTACGGTCCCGCGCCGCACAACCGTTACACCATCGAAACGACGATCCCCGCGTTCGACGCCTGCCGCAAGCGCGGCGTCAAGGACGTGTTCATGACGATCTGGGGCGACGACGGCGGCGAGTGTTCGCGCTGGGCGATCCTGCCCTCTCTTTACTACACGGCGATGCTGGCAAAGGGCGTGACCGATCCCGACGAGATCAAGGCGGGCTTTTTGAAGCGCTACGGCGTTTCGTTCGACGATTTCATGCTGCTGGATCTGCCCGGCACGGGAAGCGACATCGGACGCTGCGCGCCGGACAAGCAGCTTCTCTTCAACGATCCGTTCCTCGGTCTTTACGACAGTACGCTGATGGGCAGCGAGGCGGCAAGCTACCGCGCCGCCGCGGAAAAGCTGGAGGCGGCGGACTGCGGCGCATACCGCCTGCAATTCGAGACGATCGCGGCGCTTGCCCGCGTGCTGGAGCTGAAAGCCGATCTCGGGCAGCGCACACGCGCGGCATACGCGGACGGCAAGAAGGCGCTCAAAGCCGTCGCGGACGACTACGACGCGCTGCTGCCGCGGCTGGAGCGGCTCTACGAGGCGACGCGCGCCCAGTGGCTGGCGGAGAACCGCCCGCAGGGCTTTGAGGTGCAGGATATCCGGCTGGGCGGCGTGATCCGCCGCGTGGACGACTGCCGCCGGACGCTTCGCGCGTATCTCGCAGGAGAGCTTGAGCGGATCGAGGAACTGGAGCAGCCGCAGCTCGACGTCGAATGCGGCGATACCTTTGCGCGGCAGCCGTGCAGAAAATTCCACAGATGGCGTCATATCGTATCTCCGGGGAGCATCGGAATGTGATCCCCTGAAACAATAAGGAGGCAGTCAAATGAAAAAACTGATCGCACTCATTCTGGCGCTCGTGCTGGTGCTCGGGCTGGTCGCCTGCGGCGGCACGACCGGGCAGCAGGGCGGCGAACCGACGGCGGACGGCGAGACCGTCGCACCCGAGGAAAAAGGTCTGTATCTCCATCCGGGCGACTATCACGGCGAGCTGCCGCTGGTGCCCGAGGGCGAGAAGAAGACCATCACCATCGGCATCATCACAAACGGCAACATCACCGACTATGACGACAACCTCTTCACGCAGTGGGTCGAGGAGCAGACCGGCGTGGATATCGAATTTATGCAGTTTGCCGGCTCCAAGGCGGACGTCGGCACGCAGATCTCGCTGATGATCGCGTCCGGCGAGCGGCTGCCGGACATCCTGCTGAACGTCGGCGGCGCGAACACCGGCATCACGAAGGCGGTCGCCAAGGAATACTGCCGCGACGGCTATTTTGTGGACCTGCGCGACTATATCGACACCGATGCGTACTACATCCGGCAGGCGTCGGAGATGTACTTCCCCGGCGAAAAGTATGACGAATTCCTCAATCTGCTGATCGGCGGCGCGACCGATCCCGTGACCGGCGCGATCTTCGCCGTGCCGACGTGCTTCTCCAGCGAATCCGACGAGCTGCACGGGCACGTTTGGATCAACCAGACGTGGCTGGACAATCTCGGTCTGGAGCAGCCGAAGACCGTCCAGGAGCTGTACGACGTGATGGTCGCGTTCCGCGATCAGGACCCGAACGGCAACGGGCAGAAGGACGAGATCCCGATGACCGGCCGCGCGAGCAGCAGTCAGTACAACATCCTGCAGTACGTCATCAACGCCTTCATCTACTGCTATGACAAGTACAAGTTCATCGTCAACGACGGCGAGGTCTCCGCGCCGTACGACACCGACGAATACCGCGAGGCGCTGAAGTTCATCAGCAAGTGCGTGAAGGAAAACCTGATCACGCCGCTGACGTGGACGCAGTCGCAGCCGGAAATGATGACGCTTGTCAACCCGACCGGCGGCCTGCCGGAGACCGTGGGCATCTTCCAGGCGCCCGGCGAACGCTTTGACGCCGACGGGCAGAGCCTTTACGACTACGAGCCGCTGCGTCTTCTGGAGGACGCCACCGGCAAGGGCGGTCACGGTCCCGTCACCTGCACGCTGACCTACGCCGCCACCTATATCACCGAGGACTGCGAGGATCCGGAGCTGGCGTTCCGCCTGATGGACTTCATCGCGTCGCCGGAGAGCTATCTGCGTCAGCGCTGGGGCATCCCCGGCGAGGATTGGGATTACTATGAGGATCCCACCGGCAAGTCCGGCATGCTGGGAGGTCCCGCGCGGATCATCGTGCACAATCCGTACGCGCTGGAGGGCATCCACAACAAGTCCTGGGGCGAGTATATCGGCATCACCTCCGAGCAGTACTGGCAGCAGCTTGTCGACATCAACGACGGCACCTATACCGGCACGATGTATAAGAAGCTGCAGCAGCAGGTGAAGAACTATCACGACATGGGCATGAACCAGGAAGTGATCTACTTGATGCTCAACCTGACCGACGAGGAGGATCAGGCGTGGAGCGAGGCGAACGCCGACATCAACGAGTACATCATGAAAGCGCGCTCGAACTTCTGCAACGGCATCTGGGATCCCGAAAACGACGCCGACTGGAACAACTATCTCAGCGATCTGGAGGGGCTCGGCTACTACGATCCGTGGATCGCCGTGGCGCAGGCAAGCTACGACCGCGATCACGGCTGACTATTGCAAAAACACGCATAAAACTTGCAAAAAGGGGCATTGTTCGGCAATGCCCCTTTTTACTGTCTTGCAATCGCGGCGCGGCGGTTGTAGAATAATAACATGCTTACATAACAAGGAGGAATCGCCCATGTCACGCTACATTCCCGTTTATCCGCACTTCGACCGGATGCCGATCGACATCTCCTTCCTGTTCGAGGACGAGGTCCCCGCGGGAAAGCACGGTTTTTGCAAAGTCGACGGCGACCATTTCGCCTTTGAGGACGGCACGAAGGCGACGTTCTGGGGCGTGATCCCCAACGGCGCGTCGAATTTCCCCGCGCACGACTACGCCGAAAAGTGCGCCGACCGTCTGGCGCAGGCGGGCTGCAACTTCGTCCGCTTCCACCAGCTCGACGCCGACTGGCACACCCCGAACCTGTTCCGCTTCTCCGCCGGCAGACGTGTGGAGACCACCCGGAAATTCGATCCGAAGTCGATGGAGCGGCTGGACTACTGGATCAAGTGCCTCAAGGAGCGCGGCATCTACGCCTCCGTGGATATGACCACCTATCGGCGTTTCACCTCCGGCGACGGTGTGGTGTGCCCGGAGCTGCTGTCGAACGGCGCCAAGATGTACTCGGTGTACGATCCGCTGATGATCGAGCTGCAGAAGGAATTCTGCACCAACTTCTGGGAGCATTTTAATCCTTATACGGGGCTGAAATACAAGGACGATCCGTTCTTCGCGTTCTGCATCATCTCCAACGAGGTCGAGCCGTTCCGCAACTTCCGCAAGTCCTCTCCCGCCTCGCACAAGGCGAATATCCCGTATTACGAAGAGGAGTACCGCGAGATGTTCCGCGCGTGGCTCCGCGAGCGCGGCAGCGACCGCGAGGTGCCGGACGATCTCGTCCGCGGCGACGCGAAGGATCCCGAGCAGGTGGAGTTCTGCACCGAGCTGCATCAGAAGTTCTGCGAGACGATGTACAAGCACATCCGCTCGCTCGGCGTAAAGATCCCGATCACGGGCACGAACTACTCGAAAAACGGCGCCGTCGTCAAGGCGCAGCGGAACATGGACTTCCAGGACAGCCACTGCTACTACCGCTTCAACATGTGGGAGGAGCAGGAGAAGGTCATGCCCAACCGCTCCATGCTCGCCGAGCCGCGCTGCCCGATCGTCAAAGCGAACATCAACCACCTGTACGGTCAGCCGATGTTCATGACGGAGTGGGACAACACCTGGCCGAACAGCTACCGCGCCGAGGGCCCGATCTACTATCCGGCGATGGCGGCGTTCCAAGGGTACAGCGGCATGAGCATCCACACCTACGGCTACAGCCCGTATCACAAGGACACCGATCTGCTCGGCAAGGAGTCGGAGGCGGCGGGCGGTCCGGGCGGCAGCGCCTTCCGCGAGGGCATGTTCACCGTCTGGAACGATCCCGCGAAGTTCGGTCTGTTCTATCACGGCGCGCTGATGCTGCGCCGCGGCGACGTCCGGCAGGCGGAAAAGACCGTCGGCAGTCTGCTGACCGGTCCGGCGATCCCGAAGCTGGTCGACACGCTTCAGGCGTCGGCAATGGACTTCCACAAAGTCGTTTCCGTCCTGCCGGAGCAGGACAAGACCGGACTGGACGAGGTGTACGAGTCCACGGAGACTTACCCGGGCATCGACGAGGACGTGCTCGTGAGCGACACCGGCGAAATGTGGCGCGATAAGAAGCGCAAGAT
Organism: Oscillospiraceae bacterium; assembly: GCA_017443965.1. Classification (GTDB taxonomy): domain Bacteria; phylum Bacillota; class Clostridia; order Oscillospirales; family Oscillospiraceae; genus RGIG3566. Next base: position 1,761 of record JAFSXP010000115.1, on the reverse strand, counting down.
CGGCGCGGTGGACACGCCGCGGACGAAGGTCGTCTACGGCGCGCTGCACGTCTACAATCAGACCGGCTTGAGCTATAACAACCGCATCGATCTGAACGGCATGAGCGTCAAGAGCAACACGGACTTTGCGGTGGTGGCGGCAAGCTCGCTTTCCGATAAGCCGCTCCGCGAGACCGATAACATCCTGCTCAGCACCATCGGCAGGGCGTGCAACACCGGCATGTCTTTCGACGGCGAGAAGCTGCTGGACTACGGGCGTCCGCCCATCCAGGTCGAGGTCATCGACGCGGAGATCGAGCTGGAGACCGTGCATCCCGATCTTGTCGTGTGGTCGATCGACTCCAACGGCTATATGACCGGACGGCTGCAGACCACCTACGAGGACGGACGGCTGAAGATCCACGTCGGTCCGAAGTACGCAAGCCCCTATTATCTGATCTATAAGCCGTAACTTGCATATTCGTCAAATCCGTGACACACTGAAAGAAAAAAGGAGTTGACGCATATGCATAACCGCTACTGTCCGGACTGCGGCGCAGAGCTGACGCCGCATCAGGGTAAGTACTGCACGATCTGCGCCGCAAAGCGTAAAAAGACCGCACGGCGCGTTGCCGTCGGCGTCGGTCTGGCGCTGGTCGCCTGCGGCGTCGCGGTCTGCGTCGTCGCCTACCGGGACGAAAAGTTCCGCGGCAATCTGAAAAAGCTCGCCGAGCGCATCCCCGTGGAGCAGGGCGCCGAGGCGCTTATGCAGACTGCCGCCGCCGCGCAGGAAAAGGCGAAGGCGCTCTGGGCGCAGACGGAAGGGCTGCGCGAGCAGGCAAAGGAAGTCATCGCCGAAGCGCAGCAGAAGTTCGGGCAGTAAAAAGAAGTACAAAACCCCGACGGGGGCGTTCCGTTTGGAACGCCCCCGTCGGGGTTTTTATTTTCGGATCAGAAGACGCCCTGCTCCATCATGGCCTCTGCGACCTTCTTGAAGCCCGCGATATTCGCGCCGGCGACAAGGTTGTAGCCCAGACCGTACTCCTCGGCTGCCTCCGCCGAGACCTTGTGGATGTTGACCATCATCTTGTGCAGCTGCTCGTCGACCTCCTCCGCCGTCCAGACCAGACGCTCGGAGTTCTGGCTCATCTCCAGCGCGCTCACGCCGACGCCGCCGGCGTTGACCGCCTTCGACGGCGCGACGATCATGCCCTTCTGCGCCATCAGGAACGCCAGCGCGTCGTTGGTGGTGGGCATGTTGGCGACCTCGATGTAATACTTCACGCCGTTCGCCGCGATCTTCTCGGCGCTGTCCATCTTCACGTCGTTCTGCATCGCCGCGGGCATGATGACGTCCGCCTTGACGCCCCACGGCTTTTCGCCGGGGAAGAACTGGCAGCCGAACTTATCGGCGTAGTCCTGCACGCGGTTGCGGCCGGACGAGCGCATCTCCAGCAGATAGTCGACCTTCTCCTCGCTGGAGGAAACGCCCTCGGGATCGTAGATGTAGCCGTCGGGGCCCGACAGGGTGACGACCTTCGCGCCGAGGTGCAGCGCCTTCTTGCAGATGCCCCACGCCACGTTGCCGAAGCCGGAGATCGCAATGGTCTTGCCCTTGATACTCTCGCCCTCGTGCTTGAGGACCTCCTGCAGATAGTACATGGCGCCGTAGCCGGTCGCCTCCGGTCGGGTCAGGCTGCCGCCGTAGGAGAAGCCCTTGCCGGTGAGCACGCCGTTTTCCCACACGCCCTTGAGGCGGCGGTACTGCCCGAACAGGTAGCC
>JAFSXP010000114.1 GCA_017443965.1 Oscillospiraceae bacterium | reverse complement strand
TTCCCGCCGGCAAGCAGACTGTAGCGCATGGCGTCGAACAGCGTTTTCTGCGGCGCGCTGCCCGTAAAACACGCTTCCAGATGGCGCTCTATCGCCTCGCGGTACTGCTGCATCCGCAGTTCATTCGCCTGCGTCATCGGTCAGCGGTCCTTCCACGGGATTGCCGTCCGCGCCCTTCATCAGACGGACGACCTTCAGCTCCGCGTCGTCAAGCTGCTTGCTGCACTGCTTGATCAGCGCGGTGCCCTCTTCAAAGAGCTTCAGCGAATCGTCGAGCGAGGCGCTTCCCTGCTCCATCAGCTTGACGATCTCCTCGAGCCGCTTGATCGCGGTCTCAAACTGCATAGACTGTTCATTCATGAGCTTTTACCTCCACATGATCGACTATCGTGTGTGCGATACCGTCCGACATCTCCAGGTGCAGCATATCGCCCGTAGAGAGCGTTTTGACGGAGCGAAGCACATTCCCGCTTGTGTCCTTAACGACGCTGTAACCGCGTCCCAGGACCTTCAGCGGGCTCATAGCGTCCAGTGCCGCCGTCAGCCGCACAAATTCCTTCCGCTTTTCCGCGACGAAGCTGCCGCCCGCGGCGGCGAGATACTTCTGCAGCGTGTCCAGATACTGCCGTCTGTCGGCAAGATAGTTTTCGGGACTCTGCAGCACGCGCTTTTCGCGGATCGCGTCAAGCTTCTGTCTGTCCGTTTTGAGCGTCTGTACGACGGCGCTCTGCATCTGCCCCGCAAAAGTATGAAGCTTTTGCCGCAGCTCGGTCTGATCCGGCGCGATCAGCTCCGCGGCGTTGCTCGGCGTGGCGGCGCGCAGATCGGCGACGTAATCCGAGATCGTGACGTCCGGCTCGTGCCCGACGGCGGAGATCACCGGGATCTCCGAGGCGTAGATCTCACGCGCGACGCGCTCGTCGTTGAACGCCCACAGATCTTCGATGGAACCGCCGCCGCGTCCCGTGATGATCACGTCCGCGATCCTGAATCTGTTTGCATATCGGATCGCGCCGCAGATCTCCGGCGGCGCCTCTGCGCCCTGAACGCGCACGGGCAGGACGATCACCTTTGCCAGCGGGTAGCGTTTTCCGAGGATGCGCAGCATATCGTGCAACGCCGCGCCTGCGCCGGACGTGATGATCGCAATGCAGTGCGGATACTGCGGCATCGGCTTTTTGTGCGCGGCGTCAAACAGTCCCTCCTGATTCAGCTTTTGCTTCAGCTGCTCGAACGCCACGTGCAGATCGCCGACGCCCTCCGGGATCATCTCCGAACAGTTGATTTGATAGGAGCCGTCGCGCTCATAGATCGTGATCTTGCCGCTTGCCAACACCTTCATGCCGTCCTCGGGGCGGAAACGAAGCGTCGACGCGGCGTACTTGAACATCACGCCCTTCATCGCGCCCGTTGCGTCCTTCAGCGTGAAATAGTGATGTCCAGATGAGTAGATCTTATAGTTGCTCAGCTCTCCGCGCACGCAGATGTTATGCAGCAGTGCGTCGCTTTCCAGCAGCGTCTTTGCATATTCGTTCACCTGCGATACGTCAAGGATCTTACGTTCCATCGGCAGCCCCCTGCATCTGACAAAGTACGGCGATCCCAAGCGCGTTGTCCGTCGCGAAACGCGGCTCGCAGAACACGGGATCAAACTGTGCGCAGCACGCGCGCAGCATGCTGTTGGCGGACACGCCGCCCGAAAAGACGACCGGATGATCCGGGTATTGCTTCAGCGCCTGTTCCGTCACGCGCACGACGGTCTGCGCGACCGACCGCAGGCAGTACGCCGCTGTCTCCGCATCACCGTGACCGGCAGCGCGATAGTCTGCGATCTTGTTTTCCAAGCCGGAAAACGAGAAGGACAATTCGTTGAGCTTCACGGAAAAACAGTCGGTTGTTTCACGTTCCGCCGCGAGCGTGTCAAGCGCCTTGCCCGACGGGAACGTCACGCCGAGGAGCTTTCCCGTCCTGTCTATGACCTGCCCCGCGGAGATGTCCGTCGTCCCGCCGATGCACTGCGCGCGGAAAAGCTTCTCATCCGGCTGCACGAGCAGAAGCTCCGTCGTGCCGCCCGACAGATGCCAAGCCAGAAACGGCTTCTGCAGCAGTTCCATACGCCCCGCGCTGTAAAGCACCGCGGCGATATGCCCCTGCTGATGCGAAAACGCGTAAAAAGGAACGTCAAGCGCCGTCGCGATACTTTCGGCGACCGTCTGCCCTGCCAAAAAGCACGGCATATACGAGCCTTCGACTTCACGCGGGCGCGTGCTGGCGGCGACGGCGCGGATCTTTGATCTGTCCGTGCAGTCAAGCAGCGCGGCAAGGATCTCCGGCAGCCGCTTCACGTGCTGAAACAGCGCGTCGCTCTGCCGCAGACCGAGTTCCCCTTCGCGCACGTCCAGCAGTCGACTTGCGTTATCATAACGATCTCCGCTGCAATACGCAGCGGAGGTCGTGTAGTTACTCGGGTCGATCCCCAGATACATCGTTTTCCGCCTCTTTTGCGTAGCTGCCGAGTATCCCGTTGATGAATGCCGTCGTTTTCGGCTCGACGTAGCCCTTGCTCAGCTCGACCGCCTCGTTGATGGCGGCGCCGGTCGGCACGTCTTTGATCTCACGGATCTCGTAGATCGCGACCTCCAGGATCGCTCGCGCGACGGGCACGATCCTGTCTACCTTCCAGCCGACGGCATAGCGCTCGATGATCGCGTCAAGCTCCGCGCGGTGCGTCTGCACCCCTTGCGTCAGCTCTCGGATATACGCCATCTGCTTTTCGTCCGGCAGCTCGGCGTAGATATCTTTGATCTCCTCGACCTCGCCGAGAAACGGCAGATACGCCTCGTCGAGCCGGACATCGATCAGTTTGTCAATCGGCTCATCCGTGCAGTACAGATTGTAAATGAAATGAACGGCGATCTCTCTGGCATTCGTTCTGGTCATAGCTTTCTCCCGATGCTTTCTCTCGCAAAAATAAACCCTTTGTAAAAACAAAGGGTTTATTCCTTACTTTTTCCCTTCGCGCGGCAGCACGACGCCGACGACGGTGACGTTTACCTCGGTCGGCGTCAGTCCCGTCACGGAGGCGACCGCAGAGGCGACCGCCATCTGCACGGACTTCGCTGCGTCCAGCACGATGCACTGCAGCTTGGTCAGGATATAGCAGTCGATACGGATCTCGCCGTCGTCGCTCATGGCGATACGGACGCCCTTCGGCGCGCCCTTCCTGCCGTTTTGCATGACCACGCCCTCGACCTCGGACGCCGCCGTCGCGGCGATGGTGACGATCGCATCCTCGGAGATATGGATGGCGCCATGCTCCTGCTGTTGGGAAATGTATTCTTTATTATCATTCATGATAGGATCCTCCCGCACTGTTCTGGAAGATATTCTATCACATTTTTTCAAAAGAAACAACTTTATTTTACTTCAATGATCCGAATGTCGGAAAGCGGGCTCCCCGTCTGGGACGTCACCACGTCCGAGATCAGCGCGACGTCGCTCTGCGCGAGTCCCTCCGCCGGCGCGCTGACGGCGACGCTTATCACGTCGTCCGCGATATAGGTCACGCAATCCTCATATCCCTTCGCGATCACGAGGCTTTCGATTTGCGCCTCCTCCAGCGCGGTGTTGACGATCGAATCGAGCGAGGCTGCGCAGGCGGAGATCTCCGCGTCACGGTCCTCGTACGCCATCGTCTCCTGCAGCGTGGAGACCGCCTGATCGCGTGACTGCTGGCGGCTGAGGCGGACGGAGGCAAAATAGTTCTCGGTCAGTCCGTCGTCCGTGACCGCAACGCTCTGCGCTTCCCCGTCCGTATCGGCAATGACCAGCGTCGAGCCGCCGAGCACCTGGTCGGCGTCCAGCGTCTGCGACAGATCGGGTATGGCGTTTTGATTGTACGACCAGTTGAGGTAGATCCCCGCGCAGACAAAGAGCAGTACCGTGGCGATCACCGCGCCATGCTTCCAGTTTTTCAGTGATTTCATGTTCATTCCTCCCGGTTACCCTTTCATTTTCAAAACTGTGATCTTATCACTGGTCAGCCCCGTCAGGCACGCAACGGCTCTGATCAGATCAAGACGGACTTGCGCGTTGCCTGCGCCGCCGCTCACCACAACGGCGCCGCGGTAGGACGGCTCTTTCACGCGGCAGATGAGCGCTGCTGCCTGCGAGCCGCCGGAAAAGACCGTCTCGGTCCGCAGCTCGCTGCTTCCGTCCCGTGCTGTTGTCTGCGAATCGGTCTGATACTCCGTACAGCCGCCGTCCTGCAGCGTCAGCATCACGCTGACATTTCCCGCGCCGTCTACCTGCCGCAGGATCGCGGCGAGCCGCTCCTCTTCCCCGGTGCGGTCAAATGACGTCTTTTCGGAAACAGGCTGCTGCGGCGCTTGTTCTTCCCGCTTCGTTGGCAGGAGCAGGATCACGATCCCGATCAGTACGACGATCAGCGGGTATTTGAACTTCTTCAGCTTCTGCAGCACGGTTGACGCAGTTTTGTTCACTCCCAAAGCCATGTCTGCGCCTCGATTCCGACGCCGAGCGCATCGCGGATCCAGCCCGACATCTCCGACTTCTGTTTTTCCGTGAACTGCCCACGCAGCACGGCGCCGGACGGAAGCGAAAACCCGCCGTCCTCGCTGACGGTCACTGCCGCATCCCGGAGCGCGACGCCGTCGCGTTTGGCTTTGTCCAATATATATGTGCGGCATCGCTCCGATATGATCTCCCGCGTCAGCGCGTCGTTTTCATGCGCCAGCGACATTGCTGGTACCGACGCTTCGGGAAACGTGATCTGCCGCAGCATCGACTGCCAGTCCGCGTGAAGGATCGGCTGTACGGTCACCAGCAGGATGATCACGCCGGCAGCGAGCGTCAGCACACGCTTACCCGCGCCGTTCGGCAGGATCGCGCACACGACCGCGATCAGCAGACATGCCGACGTCAGTGCCAGAAAGTATTGACGGATCGACTGGATCACGGCACGAACCCCCTCATAAAGCAGATGCACGAAAGAAACACCAACAGCGCGCAGACACAGCACATCGCGAACAGATACCCCATAACGGAAGCCGTGTCGGAGACCAGACCGCAGAGCGGCTTTTCGCCGAACACGCCGCAGACTGCCTCGGTGATCCGCAGCTGCAGATACTGCACGGCGATCTGCAGAAGCGGGATCGCACCGATCGCGAGTACGGAGAGCATCCCGAACGCCCCGATGCTGTTTTTCAGTAATGCCGCGCTCGTCAGCACGGACTCCGAAGCGTCGGATACCATGCTGCCGACCATCGGTACCGTGGATGAGATCGTCAGCTTTGCCGCTTTTAATGACAGCGCGTCTACGCTGCCGCTTGTGACGCCTGTGACCGACAGAAATGCCACGAACGCGAAAACAAGCACGCGAAGCGTTCCTTTGATCAACCCGCCGATCAGCGTTTTCCAGCCGGTCAGCCGTCTTTCGGAAAGCGCGGCGTCCGCAACGGAAAGCGCGAGATACGCATACAGCAGCGGCAGAAGCAGCAGACGGATCGCACGGATCAGCAGCTGAAAGAAAAACACCGCGACCGCGTAGATCGCAGCGGAAGAGCTTGTCGCGCCGGACGCCGCTGCCGCCGCCGAAAGCACCGGAAACAGCGCCTCCGTAAACGTCGCGTAGCTGTCGATGAGCATGCTGCCGAGCGAAGCCATCGAGCGCATATTGCCGATAAAGCAAAGGCAAATTGCCGCCGAGCCTGCAACAAGCGCGGCGCGGGATGCGCCGGCGTCGCTTCCCGTGCGGACGACGCAGCACAGCAAAACGATCAGCAGCATACAGGCGCACGTCCTGGCGCCGGAGATCGCAAAATCACCGAGATGACGGACCGCATCACGCAGGATCCTTCCTGCGCTTTCCGTGAAAGACGGCGGCGAGGTCGGAGATATCCCCCCGACGAGCTCTCTCGCCCGGTCAGGCAAAGCGTTTTCGACCTGATCGAGCGGGAGCGCGTTTGCCTGCCGCTCGGTGATCTCGACTGCCGCGCAGACAGACGTCAGCACAAGCAGGATCATGAACAAGATGATCGTTAGCCGCATTTAACGTTCCAGCAGCTCCTTCAGTACGGTCAGCACGGAGGAAAGCAGCGGTGCAGACGCGCACAGTGCGGCGATCGAGCCGCAGATCTCCACGATCTTTCCGAGCGCGAAGCTGCCTGACTCCCGGCAATACGCCTCGCAAAACTGCGTCACGAGCCCGACAGCACACACTTTCATGACGGCGGACACGGTCTCCGACCGAAGACCGGACGCATCCGTAAGCATGTCCAGCGTTTCCCGGAGCGACCGGAGCGGGATCGTTGCCGCCGCGGCAAGGATCACGCATGCGCCGAGCGAGACGGTCAGCGCCGACGCGCCGTCCGTTTTTCGCAGCACGGCGATCAGAACGGCGGCTGTGACCGCTGCGGCTGCCGTCTTCCAGAAGATCTCCATCAGAAACGAAACAGATCCTTGACCAGATCGAACAGCGAGGAGATCCGCTGCACAACGACCATCAACACGACGACGAGACCGGCAAGCGTCGTAAGCGTCGCCATCTCGTCGCGTCCGGATCGCGTCAGGACCTGATTCAGGATCGAAACGACGATCCCGACGGCAGCGATCTTGAAAATCAGGTCGATCTCCATGTGCGTCTCCTAAATCAGAATGACCGCGAGCGATATCCCCGCGCATACGCCGAGCGTTCGGTAAACACGGCTTCGTTCTCTGCCGGTCTGCGTCAAATCCTGCGAGATCAGTCTGATCCGACTGATTGCAAGCTCAAGCACCGCTGTCTGCGACTTGATGTCCTGCCGTCCGAGATCCCGGAAGAGATCTGAAAGTACGTCGGCGATCTCACGCGGCAGCGTATGTAATCCGTTCGGTTCAAGCGGCACGCCGGGGCTTTTTGATATTTGATCTGAAATCCTCATAAAAAGTCCGGAAACGGGCTCCTGCGCGCTTTCAGCTGCAAACCGGAACAGCTCCGGCAGCGGCGTCAGGCGAAACTGCAGTTCCCATTTCATGCGATTGAGCACTGTCAAAAGCGAGCTGCAGATCAGCTGTTCCCTTTTCACGCCGAAGCCGAGCAGAACGCCGCAGGTCGAAGCGCCGCAGACGATCAGCACAAAACCGAGCCAACGGATCATGACCGTACCTCCAACGATTCCCTGCTCAGGCTGTGATCCTGCCGCAGAAGCAGCAGCTCGTGAAACACGTTTTCCGACATCAGTCTTCGATAGATCGGTCTCCGATCCAGATCGCTGCGCTGCGTGATGTGACAGGTCGCCAGAATGCGAATGCCGCAGTATGCGCTGCGGCAGATCTCGTCTGCGTCCGCTTCTCTCGTGATCTCGTCGACGGCGATCCACTGCGGCGACATCGTGCGGATCGCCATGGGGATCGCGGCTGCTTTCGGACAGTTCGACATGACGTCCGTCATGCTGCCGACATAAAGCTGCGCAGCGCCGTCTTTAACGGCAGCGATCTCACCCCGCTCGTCGATCAGCGCAATTCTTTCGTGCGCGCGATCCGAAATAAGTCGCACGCAGTCCCGCAGCAGCGTTGTCTTGCCGCAGCCGGGAGGGCCTGCAATCAGTGTGGAGTCTTGCAGAATCATACCGATCCCCCGATGCTCCCTTGCAACGCGGATCGTCAGAGATGAGGGATCGATCGTTTTGATACGGTCGCCTTCCATGACCGCGCAGCCGCAGATGCCGATCCGGTGCCCGCCGGGCAGCGTCAGATACCCCTCGCAGAGCGCACGGTCGACACTGTACAGCGAACCGCCGCACGAAGCGGAAAGGATCCGCCGAAGATCGTCAGCAGTGACGGAAGCTGTGCGCGGAATAACCGTTTCTGCTCCGTGCAGCAGCACGCTCGGCGGCTGACCCGCGCGGAAATGCAGCTGCTCGATCTCGTGCATCGGAAACTCTGTGACGCCTCTCGCGGCGTCACTCGGCAGTACCGAAAGGATCGCAGACAGGATCGGAATCAACTCCCGATACAGCGTATTCCGGGCATGTCCTCGATATGCAAAAATCCCGACCCTGCAAGCAGGATCG
>JAFSXP010000113.1 GCA_017443965.1 Oscillospiraceae bacterium | reverse complement strand
TGAACAGCAGATGATCGTTTCCAAACGACGCCGCAGAGTGCGTTAAAAGTGTTACCCATGTGCTTGGACAAAGTGTTACCCATGTCGGTCTTGACAGAGTCGACGCGCCCTACAGGGGACGGGGGACGCGGCGGGCGACCGATGGTCGCCCCTACGCCGCATAACGTACCGTATCCGTAGGGACGAGCATTGCTCGTCCGCGGGCGATTGATAATTGCCCCTACGGGTGCAGAAGACTGTCGATCTCCGCGTGGGGCGGCATGCCCACATGCCGCCGCGTCGGACTGCGTGGATCCTTCGCTGCGCTCAGGATGACAGGGAAAACGCGGGGACTTGCAATCCCCCTCACTTTTCTGTTACTGGCACTTGTGCCAGTGACTTTTTTTGACAAATCGATAGAATTAGATTATAAGGATTATAAGGTGAAGTAGCACATCGTCGGAAAAGGGGTGATGCCGTTGCGGACGATCATACTCGACCTGCAGAGCGCGCTGTACGCCAAGGCGATCCGGCGGCTGCTGGCGCAGGAGCTGGACGACTGCCGGGTGACGGTCTCGAAGACGCCGTCGGAGACGGCGGCGCAGAGCCGTCTGCTGCGTCCGGACACGCTGCTGCTGGAGGTCACGGATTTTGCGCCGTGGACGCTCGACGAGCGGCTGGCGCTCTGCGCGCAGGTCAAGAAGGACGCGCCCGGCTGCAAGACGGCGCTGATCGCGGACGACGCGGCGCCGCACGAGCTGACCGAGCGGATCAAAAAGGCGAAGCAACGCGGCGACATCGACGCGTTCCTGTTCACCTCCGCCACGGAGGAATACCTCGTGGCGATGGTCGACAGCTTATGAAGGAGGAAAACAAAATGACACGGAGAATCCTGGTCCTTGCGCTTTGCATGGCGCTTTTATGCACGCTGCTGCCGACGGCTTATGCCGCCACATCGGATCCCCCGCTCCCCGCGGCGCCTTTCACGACGATCGAGATCCCCATCCGCAAGACGGTCGAGGTCGGCGGAACCACCGCGCCCGACGCCGCGACGTTCGAGATGGAGGTCGTGGAGGTCAACGGTCCCGATCCGCAGTTCAGCATCACAGAAAACGGCGTGACCGTGACGGGCGCCGGTGAATTCACCGGCGTGCTGAAGATCACGTTCCCGACGGAGGGCGCTTACTGGGATGCGTCGGAGGGCATCGTCCTGCGCGAGAAGAACACCGGTCTTGCCGGCTGGACGTACGACGCGACCGAATGGTGCGTCGCGCTGGGTACGGACGCTGCCAGAAGTCCCATGCCTGCCATCTTCAACAAGACGGCGGGCGAGGCGGAGGATATCGACTACAGTACGTTTGCCGGCGCGCGCGACGCGATCACGCTGACGAACACCTACACGGGCGGCGGCACGTCGACGGCGGATCCGACCGTCCCGGTCCCGGGCACGATCGCGCAGCCGACGGCGGCGAACGTGATCTTGACGATCCCGTACATCAAGACGGTCCAGGCGCCGGACGGCACGGCGTTCCCCGCCAAGAAGTTCACGCTGGCGTTCGGCGAACTTTCGCCCGACGTGATCGCGGACTGCGTGATCACGGGCGAATCGTTCACGGTCGGCACGGCGGGACAGTACGCCGACGCGCTGACGATCCATCCGAAGACGGACTATTCGCTGGGCGCGCTGCTGCAGCAGGGCTTCACGATCACGGAGCTTGCCGCGGACGACGCGCAGTGGCAGTGCGATAAGACCGAGTGGTTCGTCAAGGTCACGCAGGCGGCGGACGGCACGCTCGGCTTTACGCTTTACAATCTGACAAAGGGCGAAAATCCGACGGCACCGGCGGGAACGACGGCGACGACGGCCGTCCACGACCACATCGAATTCACCAACGTCTATACGCCGGCGCAGACGCCGGAGCAGCCGGAGAAGACCGCCGTGACGTTCTCGTTCTACCCGGAGGGCGGCACGATGGAAAACCCGCAGGAGGAGCACAAGCTCGGCGAGGAAGTGCCGCTCGATCCGGTGCCCAGCCGCGACGGCTACATCTTTGTGGGCTGGGCGAATACGCCGAACGGCCCCGTGATCGACGATCCCGTCACGGCGGATAAGGATAAGACGTTCTACGCCGTCTGGCAGCGCACCCCCGTGCCGGATGAGCTGAACGGCGCCGATCACACGGCGTACGTCAAGGGCTATCCCGACAACACGGTGCGTCCGCTCAATCCCATCACCCGCGCGGAGGTCACCATGATCTTCTACCGCCTGCTGAAGGACGACATCCGCAAGGCGAACTACACCACGGAAAACACGTTTGACGACGTGAAGTCCGGCGACTGGTTCAACGAGGCGGTCTCCACCATGGCGAAGCTCGGCATCATCAAGGGCAGGAGCGCGACGGTGTTCGATCCGAACGCGCCGATCACCCGCGCCGAATACGCCGCCATCTGCGCGCGCTTTGACAAGACCGAGGTCAAGACGCTGACGAAGTTCACCGATCTGGACGGTCACTGGGCGAAGGATCTGGTCGAACACGCGGCGGCGCTCGGCTGGGTCAAGGGCTATTCGGACGGCTCGTTCAAGCCGAACAACCGCATCACCCGCGCCGAGAGCATGACGCTGACCAACCGTGTGCTGCAGCGTCTGCCGCAGAGCACGAAGGATCTGCTGAAGGATATGAAGGTCTTCCCGGACAACGCCGACGAATCGGTCTGGTACTACCTGCCGGTGCAGGAGGCGAACAACGGGCACGAATATACGGAGAAGGACGACGGCTACGAAGCCTGGACCGCGCTGAAAAACTGAACGTAAAACAACTCCCCCTTCGGGGCAGCTAAGCGCCTGAGGGGGAGGCTCCCTCTCAGAGGGAGCTGTCGGCGAAGCCGACTTAGGGAG
>JAFSXP010000112.1 GCA_017443965.1 Oscillospiraceae bacterium | reverse complement strand
CGACGACGAGCGCCACGGCGGCGATCCACACCGCCGTGCGAAACGATTCACGTTTCTGCTTCACTGCGGTCTGCTCCTCTCATTTTGCCGCCGAAAAATCGGGCGGCCGCGTTTCGATCTTCCCGAAATGCCACAAGATCGCGTCCGCGATCCGCGGGCAGGCATTGCCGTCGCCGTAGGGGTTGACGGCTTTTGCCATGCGGCGGTACGCCGCCGGATCATCCAGAAGCTCGGACGCCATACCGATGATCGTGTCCCGCTCCACGCCCGCCAGTTTGACCGTGCCGGCGGCGATCGCCTCAGGACGCTCGGTCTCGCGGCGCATGACGAGGACGGGCTTGCCCATCGCGGGTGCCTCCTCCTGCAAGCCGCCGGAGTCCGTCATCACCAGATAACTGCGCGCCATCAGGTTGTGCATCTCCTGCACGTCGATCGGGTCGATCAGGTGGATGCGGTCTTTTCCGCCGAGGATGCCGAACGCACATTCGCGCACGGTCGGGCTGAGGTGGACGGGATAGACCACCTCCACGTCGGGGTGCGTCCCGGCGATGGCGGCGATGGCGTGCATAATATCCTCCATCGGCTTGCCGTAATTCTCACGCCGGTGGCAGGTGACGACGATCACGCGGCGGGAGGAAAAGTCCAGCTCGTTGAGCGCCGCCGTCTGGAAGCGGTAGTCGTCGCGAACGGTGTATTTCATCGCGTCGATGGCGGTGTTGCCGGTGATGAAGATCTCGCCCTGCACGCTTTCGCGCAGCAGATTGTCGCGGTTGGCGACCGTCGGCGAGAAGTGCAGCGCGGCGATGTCGCCGACGAGCGTGCGGTTCATCTCCTCGGGAAACGGCGAATACTTGTCCCACGTGCGAAGCCCCGCCTCGACGTGGCCGACCGGCACCTGGTGGTAAAACGCCGCTAGCGCGCCGGCGAACGTCGTGGACGTGTCGCCGTGGACGAGGATCATATCCGGCTGCGCCGTGTCGATGACCTTGTCCATGCCGAGGATGGTCTTCGTGGTGATGGTGGAGAGCGTCTGGCTCTTTTCCATGATATTGAGGTCGTAGTCGCCCTTGAGATCGAAGATCTCCATGACGGAATCGAGCATCTCGCGGTGCTGACCGGTCAGACAGCAGATGCTCTCGATCTCCTTGCGGCGCGCCAGTTCCTTGACGAGCGGCGCCATTTTGATCGCCTCCGGCCGCGTGCCGAAGACGGACATGATCTTCAGTTTACTCATCTTCGATCTCCTCTTCTATCTCTTCCGGGTCCTGCTTCACGGCGGGCGGCTCGGCGTGATCCTGCTGCGCGGCGTGGTGACTGTGCTTGCCGAAGATCATCGTGACGCCGATCCCGCCGACGAGCAGGATCGAGCCGATCAGCACCAGCGCGCGCATCTCGCCCGAGGTCGTCAGCACGACGGCGCACAGACCGAGGATCGCCGTCAGCATATAGGTGATCGCCACGGACTGCTTCTGGGTAAAGCCCATGTCGATGATCCGGTGGTGGATGTGCCCGCGGTCCGGCTGCATGGGGTTCTGCCCCTTTGCAAGTCTGCGCGTCACGGCGAAGCAGATATCGAAGATCGGCACGCCGAGGATGAGGAACGGCACCGCGAACGAGATGACGGCGTACAGCTTGAACAGTCCCAAAATGGACAGGCATGCCATGATGAAGCCGAGGAACGTCGAGCCGGTGTCGCCCATGAAGATCTTGGCGGGGTTGAGATTGTACGGGATAAAGCCGAGGCACGCGCCGAGCAGCGCCGCCAGAATGACGGCGATGTTCCCCTCGGCGACCAGCAGCGCGATGACGAGCTGCGACGCCGTGGAGATCGCGCTGACGCCGACGGCGAGCCCGTCCAGCCCGTCGATGAAGTTGACGGCGTTTGTGATCGCCACGATCCAGATCACGGTGAGCGGATACTGGATCCAGCCGAGATTGACGTAGGTGGAGGCGCTGAACACGTTCGGATTGGACAAAAACCCGATCGTGCAGCCGTGCAGCACCACGACGACCGCCGCGAAGATCTGCACCAGGAATTTCGGTACCGCCTTGAGCGTGTAGATATCGTCCAGCACGCCGAGGATCACAATGATGACGCTGCCGAGCAGGATGCCGCGCAGCTGCTGGTCGATCTCGACGAACAGCAGCACCGACAGCAGAAATGCCAGAAAGATCGCCAGACCGCCGAGCCGCGGGATCGGCTTGTTGTGCATGCGGCGGTCGTCCTTCGGCACGTCGACCGCGCCGATCTTGACCGCCAGGTTCTTGACGAGCGGCGTGGACAGGAACGATACGGCAGCCGCGACGAGCAGCGCCAGCAGCAGATTGATGATCACACTTTTATCCAACATCCCGATACCTCTCAGCGGGCGACGAAGCCGACCTTTTTATAGACCTTGCGGAGCGTTTTCGTCGCCAGATACGACGCCTTTTCCGCTCCCTCTTTATAGACGGATTCCAGATACGCCTTGTCGCGCAGAAGACGCTCGGTCTCCTCGCGGATCGGGCGCAGCAGTTCGACGACCGCCTCGCCGACGGCGGGCTTGAAGACGCCGTAGCCCTGCCCCGCGAACTCCGCCTCCGCATCTTCGACGGTCTTGCCCGTCGCGGCGCAGTAGATCGTCAGCAGATTGGAAACGCCCGGCTTATTCTCGCGGTCGTACCTGACGGCGGTCTCGCAGTCGGTGACGGCGCGCTTGAATTTGCGCATGATATCCTCGGGCTTGTCCATCAGAAACACGCAGCCGTCCGGCTCGGACTTGGACATCTTGTTTTCCGGCGTGCCGAGGCTCATGATCCGCGCGCCCATCTTCGGGATGAACGGCTCGGGCAGCGTGAACGTGTCCGGGAAGGAGTTGTTGAACCGCACCGCGATGTCGCGGCAGAGCTCGACGTGCTGCTTCTGATCCTGCCCGACCGGCACCAGATCCGCCTGATACAGCAGGATGTCCGACGCCATCAGCACGGGATAGGTAAAAAGCCCCGCCGTGATGTTGTCGGCGTGCTTGGCGGACTTATCCTTGAACTGCGTCATGCGGCTGAGCTCGCCGAACTGCGTGAAACATCCGAGCACCCAGCTCAGCTCCGCGTGCTGCGGCACGTGGCTCTGGATGACCATGATGTTCTTCTGCGGATCGAGACCGCAGGCGATGTACTGCGCGAGCTGCTCGGTCGTGCGG
>JAFSXP010000009.1 GCA_017443965.1 Oscillospiraceae bacterium | reverse complement strand
GTCTGCTGAACGTCACCGCCGGCTCGGACGGCAGTTACTGCTATTACGGCGGTCTGCGCGTGTACGTCCCCGCCTGCAAGCTGGGCGGCACGATCGAGACGACCGGCGCGGGCGACACGTTCTGCGCGTGCGTGCTGGACTACGTGCTGACGCACGGGCCGGACGGTCTGACCGAGCGCGATCTGACCGAGATGCTTCGCTTTGCCAACACCGCGGCGTATCTGGTCACCACCAAAAAGGGCGCGATCCGCTCGATGCCCGAGCGCGAACAGGTGGAAGCGATCCTGAAGGCGTAAAACAGGCGCAAAAAGAGAGAGCCAACCGGCTCTCTCTTTTTTACGCTTCCGCATGCCTCCCTCAAAGAGGGAGCCTTTTTACTCCGCGTTTGTATGGCGCGTCGACCTGTGGCGCCGCAGAACACCTCCACCTTCGGGGGAGGTGGCATTTGCGAAGCAAATGACGGAGGGGGAACGCAGGGGCGACCATCGTGTCAAGCGTAAGATGGTAAACAACGTGGTAAGGACATGGTATACAACTTGCAATTCTATGTTTTTTACTCCGCGTTGACCAGATAGTACACGCAGGGGAACTGGTCGCCGAGGGTGAAGATCATCTTGCCGTCCTCGAATTTGGCGGGGACGCGGCCGCAGTAGTAGCCCTCCGCGTTGATGCCCCACACGCGCAGGTCGGTGCGCTCGGTCTCCAGTGTGATCGTCGCGCAGACCGCCTCAGCCTCGATCGGCCCGTGGCCGTAGTCCACCAGCCGCTCGCCGTCGAACTGCATATCGGTGTTGCGCGTCCTGCCGACGGCGGTCAGCAGCATATTGCCCGACTTGCAGATGGGCGTATCGTTCAGCGACGACAGCGCGATCACCGCGAAATCGGTGCGGCTTTCGACCTTCATGCCCGTGACCTCGGTGCCCGCCTGCGGCGTGACGCCCTGACTCACTTTTCCGAGCCTGCCGTAGACGATCTTGGTGCGCTCGGTGTCGATGCCGCTGAACTTGTTTTTCAGATCGCGCCAGATCTGCCCGTTGTCGGACACGATGCGGTTGGGATCCTCGCGCGGGAGTTTTTCCTTGGCGTCCAGCACGATATCGCAGCCGTCCTCGCTCATGCCGTCCAGCAGCGCCGCGACGCGGTGGCAGTCGGCGGCGGAGCCGAAGGCCGCGCCCGGGAACACGATGGCGGGCGGCACGCGCACGCCCACGAGCTTCTTTGCCTGCGCGACGTCGGCGCGGCGCACCATCAGTGCGCTGTGGTAGAACAGACCGTACACCGCCGGATCGTTCCAGCAGCTGAAAATGCCCTCGCGGTACGGCACGCCGCCGAGCGTGGCGGAGGAGTACTCCTTGCCCAGCATATCCACATGCTCCAGCATCGTGCCGTAGGCGTAGGTGTGGATGGTCATGCCGCCCCAGCCCTGCAAAGCGCAAAGCGCGGCAAAGTACACGGGGCCCTCGGCGCGGTAGCTGTTCGGGAACGGCATCGCCCATTCGCTGACGAACATCGGCATGCCCTTGATGCGCGTCTTCGGCAGCGCGGGACGCGGCGCCTCGACGCCGTTCACAAGCACGTTCAGACCGAACTTTTCGGTCTCGCCCCACGCCCAGTCGTAGTAGTAGGCGTGGTTGTCCGTGTAGTCGGCGATCCCCGCCTCCTCGTAGATGTTATAGCTGCCGCCCGGGCTGTTGATCCAGTTGCAGCCGGTGATCGGGATCTTCACGCCGAGGCTGCGGATGTGGTCGTACATCGTTCTGTGGAAGCGGCGCTCAAGCTCCAGCTTGCAGCGGTTGACCGCGTCCTCGTCCAGACTCCACACGTCGACGGTGTCGGCGTCGACGTCCTCGCCGTTTTCCTTCGCCCACTCGCGCAGAAGCTCGCGCAGCTCGTTTTCATAGTACGGGCTGTGCTCCGGCTTCGGCTGTCCCTTGGACGGCTTGTAGTTGCGGTGCCAGATGTCCGTCTCGTTGACGATCTCCGACAGCACGAACACGGGATCGTCCTTGTAGTCCAGTTCCGTGTAGGGATTGTGATGCGTCCACAGATTCGTCGCGTACTCCTTTTGCAGTTCGATCATCACGGGATCGAAGACCGAGTACGGTCTTCCCGCCAGCAGCGGGAACTTCTCCGCGTCGACCACGCCGTCGCCCGGCTTGAACGTGCGGAACACCATCATGTCGAGATAGCAGTAGATGCCGCGCTCTTTGAGGCACTTGATGAAATAATCCAGCCGGTCCATCGACTGCGGGTCGAAGCTGCGCGTGTTGTCCAGTTGCTTGCCCTTGCGGAACTGGAAGATGTTCGTCGCGTGATATTCGCCGTCGAGTTGGTGCAGCCGCACGATGTTGATGCCGGTCTGCGCCAGACGGTCGGCGACCTTTTCGGCGTACTCGTGCGACGGGAAGCACGCCGTGCCGTTCATGCACACGCCCCAGAAGCGCCCGGGCGCGCCGTCCTCGAAGCGGAATTCGCCGTCCCTGACGGTCAGAAAGCCGTGCTTGCCCGCCGGTTTTTCATCCTCGAACACGAACGAGATGTCCACGGGCATGCGGTCGACGTACGCCGGCGTCTTGATGTACTTTGCCATTTTTTCTCCTCCTTATCTGACGTCATATACCGAGCGCAGGCGGACCGTCTTCGCATCGCCGCGCAGAATTTTCACGGTCTTTTCGCCGCGCTCCATGTCGAAATAGTTGTCGCTGAGCAGGAAGTCGCTGTCGGGCGAGTCGATCTCCACGAACATCGCGTAGTTTTCCGCGCGGACGGTGATCTCGTCGCCGCGGCGCTCAAACGTCAACTTCGGATCGCAGAATTCGTAGTTCTTCGGCGCGGTGAACGTCACCGTCCCGCCGGAAACCACGCCGTCCGCCGTCTCCAATTCATAGCACAGATGCGCCTTGTGCACGTGGAATTTCGGGAGATCCAGCGGCGGCAGCGTCAGCACGCCGAGCGCCGGCACGGTCACGGGGATCTCGCCCTGTTTGACGACGGCGCTGTCCGCCGTGCGCAGCGACCAGCGCACCGTGCCTTCGACCTCGCAAAGCGTTTCGTTCTGCACGCAGAGCACGGCGGACGGCTCAAGCCGTTCGAGATCGGCGGGCAGACCGCCGGACGCCTGCAGCGCCTGCGTTTCGCCGCTTTCCTCGCAGCTCAGCAGCACCGGCGCGAAAAAGCGCTTCGACGCGTAGTGCAGCGCCTTCCATCTGCCATGGTCGTCGATGCCCGCCCAGCTCGGACCGGGCCAGATGTCGTTGAGCTGCCAGTACAACGCGCCCATGCACCGTCCGCGGTTGCGCCGCAGATGCTCCACGCCGCAGCGGATCGCCATCGCCTGCATCACCTGCGTGGCGTACAGCAGCGTGGCGAAATCCGCGGGCAGCGGCAGCGTGTCGGCGAGGTAGCCCATGATCTTGCCGTTGCCGCCCGGTCTGCGCTGGTGGCGGTCCATCACGTGGCTGAAGACGTTGCGGTCCTCCGGCAGCGTGAACGATTCCACCGTCTTTTCGCACGGGAACGACTCGAAGCCGAACTCGCTGAGGTAGCGGAAGTAGTGCTTGCGGTAGTCGACGAACGGCTTTAATTTGTGCCACACGTCCCAGTAGTGCTGGTCGCCGATATTCTCGTCCTGCGAATCCAGTTCGCTCGCCGCGCCGCGCGACGTGGGAGAACTGGGCGTGTAGGCGATCTCGGGGCAGACTTCCCGCACGATCTGCGGGAGGAGCCGCTCGTAGACGGCGAGATAGCTCTCCAGATCCTCGCCGCTCGCCTTGCGCTTTTTATAGCTGTCGAACTTGCCCTCGACCTCGTTGTTGCCGGAGATCACGCCGAGACAGGCGTGATGCCGCACGCGCAGCAGATTGTCCCGCGCCTCCGCCGCCATCTCGCCGCGCATCTCGTCCGTGTCGGGCAGCAGCGCGCAGGCGACCATCATGTCGAGGAACACCACAAGTCCCAGCTCGTCGCAGATGTCGAAGAAGAAATCGCCGGGGTAGTACCCGCCGCCCCACACGCGGACCACGTTGTGGTGGGCGAGCGCCGCGTCCTCCAAAAGGCGCCGAGACCGCTCGGGCGTGATGCGCGAGAGGATGTTGTCCTCGGGGATGTAGTCCGCGCCCATCGCGAAAAAGCGCACGCCGTTGACTTCGTGGCAGAAGCACTCCCCCCACTCGTCGGGTTCGCGTATGAGTTTCAGCGTCCGCAGACCGATGCGCTTCGTCACTTCGTCTCCGTCCGTGCGGACGGTCACGGTGTAGAGCGGCTGCGCGCCCAGCCCGTTCGGCCACCAGAGCCGCGGATCATGCACCTCGAATTCCGCGCCGAGGGGGATCTCCCGCTCCGCGCCGTCGGGAGCGGTCAGCGTCGCAGATTTGCCGTTTTCCGCGGAAACCGCCAGAAAGACGCGACCGTTTTCATGGCGCTGGAGGATGCGCACGTCGCCGACGCGCTTTTCCGGCTCGGTCAGCAGGTAAATATCACGCCAGACGCCCGCGTCCGGCAGGATGGGGCCCCAGTCCCAGCCCATCATGCAGTTCGCCTTGCGCAGATGGGAGTAGCCGCGGTAGGCAAGCTTCATGCTCCACAGGGGATCGGCGTCGTCGTGCGCGGCGCAGTAGGCGGTCGGGGACGCGAACGTCAGCGAAAGCTCGTTTTCGCCGTCACGCAGAAGCGCCGTCACGTCGAACTCATACCGGCGGTGCATGTTTTTCGTGCGGGCGACCTCCGCGCCGTTCAGCACGACCGTGCACAGCGTGTCCAGCCCGTCGCAGCACAGAAGCGTCCTGCCCGACGGTCTAAACGAAAACCGCCGCGTGAACGTGTAGTCGTGCTCCATCAGCCGCAGCGCATCCTGCTCATTCTCGCGCCAGAACGGGTCTTCCATCAGCCCCGCGTCCAGCAAAAATGAGTACACCGAGCCGGGGACCTTGCCCTCGCAGTCGAACCCGCCGCCCGTCATGCGCCACGTGCCGTTCAGATCGAATTTTTTCACGTTATCCCTCCCGTCGCGTTATTTGTCTCTATTCTACGGCGATATGCCGCGCTTGGCAATCCGTTATTGCCGTTTTCCCGCAAAAAGCGGACGCTTTTCCGGGAAGCGTCCGCTTTTGTCTACAGATCCAGGGAGTTCCACCACTCGGTCGCGCGGTCGGCAAGGCTGAAAAACCAGTCGCTCTTGCGCGAAAGCTCGCCCGTGCGGTACTTTTCCGCCAGCGCCTCGTACCGTCCGCGCGCCTGACGGATGACCGTGTCCCACGCCAGCGGGATCGTCTCACGCGCCTTTTTGCCGACGGCTTCGCCCTCGGCTTTCACGCGCGCCATGCAGGCGGCGATCTCCTCGGGCGAATCGCCGCAGAGGAAGCCGTTCACGCCGTCCTCCACGCCCTCGGCGGCGCACGAGCCGCGGATCAGCAGCGCCGGCGTACCGGCAGCCGCCGCCTCGCGCACGACCATGGGCGCATTGTCGTACAGCGACGGGAAGACCAGCAGGTCCGCCCGCGCGTAGAGTCCCATGATGACGCTGCGGTCCATGATGTGCCCGACGAATTCAGTCACGCCGTCCACGCCGAGCGAAGACGCGAGTTTTTTCATCGCCGCGGCGTCCGGTCCCTGCCCGGCGAACACCATGCGGAAATCGCCGTGCGACTTGGAATAGAGTTTGACCGCCTCCAAAATGTGGCGGGTGTTCTTCTTGAAATTGTGCTGCCCGACGAACAGGAACACCTGCTTGCCCTTCAGCCCGAAGCGCTCCTCCGCCGCGGCGCGGTCGTCGTCCGTCGGGTACCACAGATTGGTGCCGTTCGGCATGACGTGTACCTCGCCCGCGTAGCCGTAGTCGCGCAGCACCTGACCGGTCGCCTCGTTGACCGCCCAGACCTCGTCGCATTTTTCGTAGAAGCCGACGACCAGCTTGACGCCGAGCTTCGCCAGCGCCTCGCTGCCGGTCTTCTTCAGAAAATCGTCGTAGTACTTCGAGTGGAACGTCGCCACCAGCGGCACACGGCGGCGGAACGCCTCCGCCGCGCCGAAATGCCCCGCGGAAAACGGGCTGTGCGCGTGAACGACGTCCAGCTGGATCGCGCGGAGCGCCTTTTGGAACGCGAGATCGGTCTCCGGCAGACCGAAGTGATACGCCTCCTTCGGCACGCGGATGCTGTCGTAGGTCAGCACGGGATAGGTGCGCTTCGTCGGGTCCGGCGCCGCCGGCGCGATATAGTAGCAGGTGTCTCCCAGCGCCGTGAACGTGGAGCAGTACGCGTCCACGACCGTGCCGACGCCGTCAAGCTGCGGCGGATAGACGTCGCAGAATTCACCGATGATCATGCTCTTCCCTCACCTTGTTATTCGGCGCTGCCGACGATCTCCGTCAGCTGTCCCAGCACCGCGCCGCTGCAGACGGTCGGCAGCCGCCCCAGCAGATCGGTGCGCGAACGGGCGTTCGTGATCGTGTCGAAAAGCGTCTGCTTGGGGGTGTTTTCGATCTGCCAGCGCGGCAGCAGCGCAAGGCACTCCGCCTTCCAGTCGTTTTCGGCGAGCGCGCCGGACGACGCGACCGTGACGGTCAGCCCCTCCGCCGCGGCGGCGGCGACGGTGACGGTGTGCGTCTGCGCGTCATACTCCCATTCGGCGGCTTTGCCGTTCACCGTGACCGCCGTCGGCTTTTCGCAGCCGGTCAGCGCCAGCTCGATCACGCGCCCCGCGGGCAAGATCGCTTTGTCGCCCTCGACCGGCAGCACGGTGAACGTCGCTTCATCTCCCCACGAAAAGCGCAGCGGCGTGACGGCGCGGCGGGTACCGTCCAGCTTTCCGTCGTCCTCATACAGATCAAACGCGCCGTCCGCGCCCACGAATACGCGCACGCGCAGCTTTTTCGGCAGCGGCGCGCCGTTGACGCAGCCGTCGTCCGCCAGCGGCACGACCGCGCCCGCCTTGGCGAGCACGGGATACTGCGCCAGCGGACGGTAAAGCCGCAGCATCTTCTTGCCGCGGTAGCGACGCCCCGTGAAGAAGTCGAACCACTCGCCCTTCGGGATCAGCGCCTGCACGGAGCCGGTCTGCGTGCCGCGGTCCTGCGGCGAGGTGATCGGGCAGACCATCAGCTCGGTGCCGAAGAAATACTGGTTGTCCACGTTCTGATCGTAGCCTGCGCTTCCGTCGACCGTGTAGTGCAGCGGCGACGTCGCGCCGAGCGTCATGCGCGGATAGACGTAGTAAAGCGGCAGGCACAGCGCAAGTCCCGTCGTGTGCGTGCGGTAGTTCATCGTATAGAGATACGGGATCAGCGCGTGGCGCAGACGCATGAAGTCCTCTAAGATCGTCTCGGTGCCGATCGGGAAATTCCACGGCTCCTTGAGGAAGAAGATCTCCTTGCCGCTGTGCGGGCGGTAGATCGGCGAAAAGACGCCGTATTGGCACCAGCGCACCTGCATCTCGTCCGACCATTCGCCGTACTTGTGCCCGCCGATGTCGTGGCTCCACCAGCCGTAGGCGACGTTCGCCGCGCGGTTGGTGAACTCCGGCTGGAAGTTTAAGCTGTCCCACGTCATCTTGGTGTCGCCCGAGAAGCCGACGGGATAGCGGTGGCTGCCCAGACCGCCGTAGCGCGACAGAAGCAGCGGATAATCGCCCTTGCGGGCATTGTCCGTGTAGAGGTAGTGGTTGAGCATCCACAGCGGGTCGTAGCCCGCCTTCTCGGCGCCGCCGAGCTGCTGCCAGTCCACCCACCAGAAGTCCACGCCCTCGTCCTCCAGAGGATGCAGCACCTTGTCGAGATACGTCCGCATGAATTTGGGATCGGACACGTCGAATTTGACGGGCTGCTCGGTGGCGGGGTCGATGCCCATCGCCTCCGCGGCGTCTTGATAGCAAGCCTCAAACGCGCGGATGCCCGACGCGGGATGCAGATTGAGCGAGGTGTGCAGCCCGTGGTCGTGCAGCCATTTGAGGAACCGCTTCGGATCGGGGAAGAAGTCGCGGTTCCACGTATAGCCCGTCCAGCCGTCGCCGTACTTGGGATCCGGCTCGGTGATGTGCCAGTCCATGTCCACCACGGAGACCGCCATCGGCACGCCGCGTTTGGCGAAATTCTCCATCAGTTCCTCGTAGGTCTTTTCGGTGTACTTGTAGTAGCGGCACCACCAGTTGCCCAGCGCCCAGCGCGGGATCATCGGCGTCGCGCCGGAAAGCAGCGTGAAATCGCGCATCAGCGCGGCGTGATCCAGCAGATAGCCGAAGAAATACAGGTCCTCGCTTTGATGCTCGGTCGGGCGGTACCAGCCGTCTTCGCCGAGGATGGACTCGTGTTCGTCGCGCAGGACGGTGAAGCCGTGCAGGTCGACAAGTCCGTCGCCCAGCTCGCAGCGGCCGTCCACCAGATCGAGCGTGCGGCACGTGCCGCCGAGGTTGGTCGTCTTGTCGAACAGCCGATTTTGCGGCATGCCGTAGTGCCACTTGTCGCACTTGTGCTTGATCATGCCCTTGAGCAGCACGGAAAGCCCGCCCTCTGTAAACGGCTTTTTGTCGTAGTACAGATGCAGATGCTCCGTCTCGATCTCCAGAGAGTCCGCAGTTTCGTTGACCGTGAACTGCGGCACGGGGAACTTGCGGCACAGCGCGATGCGCGTCGGACGGTCTTCAAACACGCCGTCGTCGCTCCACTCGATGCGGAGCAGGCGGCTTGTCAGCACGGTAAACCGGTAATGCTCGCCCTGCACCACGGCGGCGCTGTCGGCGACGGGTCGGACGTCATAGAGATCGGTTCGGAACATGGCAGACACTCCTTATTTTATCTATGTGCCTATCATACCACATTCCCCCGCACGTTTCAAGCGACAGAACGCATCGGTTTTGTCAGAACTGCGGAAATGCTTCCTGTTTGCGCAGTAGGGACGAGCATTGCTCGTCCGCGGGCGATTTTACAATCGCTCCTACTGACCTCTGACCTCTGGCATCTGACTGCCGTCAGCCGAGATCGTAAAGGACGTGCGCCAGCATGAACAGCGCGGGGAACGGGCGCATGAAATTCCACACGCCCAGTCCGCGAAATCCGTACTCGGCGACGAGCGGCAGCCGCGCCATGCAGCTGCGCGGGTCCTCGAACCAGACCTCGTGCTCCAAGCCCTCCGCCGTGTAGCGGAAAAACGGCGCCTGCGCCGTCTCGTCGAATTCGATCTCCGCGCCGACCTGCGCCGCCAGCAGCGGCGCGTAGACGTTCGAGATCGACCGCGCCCGCGTTTCGCCGCGCACGTAGGGCAGCGTCCAGTCATAGCCGTAGTTGGAAAAGCCCATGAAAATTTTATCGGGCGGCAGTTCCGTCACGGCGAAGTCCAGCACGCGCTTTACGCTCGGAAGCGGCGAGACCGCCATCGGCGGTCCGTAGGTATAGCCCCACTCGTACGTCATCAGCAGCACCGCGTCCGTGTTTTCGCCGACGGCGGCGTAGTCGTGCCCCTCGTACAGCACGCCCGCCTGACTGCGCGAGGTTTTGGGCGCGAGCGCGGCGAAAAGTTCCATGCCCGCGTCGTTCAGTCTTTCGCGCAGCAGACCGAGAAACTCCGCGTAGGCGGCGGCGTTCTCCGCGCCGAGAAACTCGAAATCCACGTCCAGCCCGCCGTAGCCGAGCCGCGAAAGTTGCGCCAGCGCCGCGTCGGCAAGCGCGGAGCGCAGCGTGTCGCTCTGCAAGATCGCCGCGCCGCGCTCCGGGGAAAACGCCCCGCGCTCGGTCAGCGTGGAAAGGTGCAGCAGCGGCGTGACGCGGTACTCCCGCGCCAGAAGCAGCAGCGCCTGATCGTCGAGCGGCAGCAGTCCGCCCGCCGCCGTCACGCCGTAGGTGAACGGCGCGAGATACGACGCGTACGGCAGGATCGCGCGCAGCACGTCGGGATCGGCGAACGGGTACGCGTAGCCGGAAAGCTGCGCCGCGCCGAGCGGCTGACGCTCCAGCGCCAGCACGACCGTCTCCCCCTCATCCAGCGCGGCGCTGCCGCCAAGCTGCGGATTGTTGCGGTACAGCTCCAGAATGCCCACGCCCGAGCGCGAAGCGATATCGTAAAGCGAATCGCCGGTGCGGGCGGTCTCGGTCGCGACGGGGCGCAGGATCAAAAGCGCCTGTCCGACCGCCAGCGGATACGGCGGCGCCAGCCCGTTGTAGCGCGCGATCAGCGACGGCGTGACGCCGTAGCCCCGCGCGATCGACGAAAGCGTTTCCCCGCTTTTTACGACGTGGATGTCCATGTTTCACCTCTCCAAAAGATCGCCGAGCGCGTCGGCGAGCACCTCCGCCGCCGCCAGCGCCTCGGGCAGCGTGTTGCCCGTCGCGCCGATCTCCACCAGCAGCGCGCCCGGGCGCACGTGCTGGTTGAACCGCTCGCGGCGCAGGTCGATGGGTTTACATAACCCTTTTGCGCGGCGTTCGACCGCCGCCTGCCATTTGAGCGCCAGCGTGAGATTTTCCCGCCAGCCGTCGTGGGAAAGACCGCCCTCGTCCGTGCCGACGACGAACATGATCCGCGCCGCCGCGCCGCGCTCGGTCTGCACCGTGCCGGCGTCCGTGTCCGCGTCGCGGTGGACGTCCAGCACGATCTGCACCGAGGGGTTTTCCTCTAAGATCGCCTCGGTGCTTTTCAGCGTCCGCGCGTACGCGCCGTTGTAGTCGGGATAGTCGTGCAGCGCCGTGTCGTGCAGCGTCTCGATCCCCTTTTCGCGCAGGACCTCCGCGATCCGCTCGCCGACGCGCACGACGGATTGCGTGGGATCGTCCGTGCGCAGCGGATCGGTCTCCGCGTATGTCCAGCCCGCGGTCTGCGTGTACGCCTCGCTGGTGTGCGTGTGGACGATCAGCACGGTCGGTCCCGTCTCCGCGACCGTCACCGGCGTCGGCGAAAGCAGCAGCGACGCCGCGTCGACCGCGTATGTACAGCGCCCCGCGACGGGCGGCGCCTCGTCCGCGGTGAACGGCGGGTATGTTTCCTTTTCCGGCTCCGCGGCCTGCCGCGGCAGCTTGTGCAGCACCCACACGCGCGGCGGCGCGCGGTTTTGCACGGGTTCGCCCGTCAGCAGCGACGCGGTCAGCGCCGCGAATTCCCCGCTCCGGAACGCCTCGTGCAGACGGCGCTGCGCCAGCGCGTCCGCGCCCGTCGCGCTGATGCCGCGCACGGCGACCGCGACCGCCAGCATAGACAGGCAGACTCTTTTGTAACGCACGGCAATTCGCCTCCTCTTTGATAAATATGCTGAAAAAGCAAGGGATAGAACCGACCGCGCAGAGATATTTTTTGTCGACTTTTACCAAAACTGTTGAAATTGTCCGCCCCGTAGTCTATAATTATCTTAAATAGACTGTTGAAGCGGGGGTGGCGTATATGGGCAAAGCGGTCGCATTCGTTTCCGGCAAGGGCGGCACCGGCAAGACCTCGATGTGCGCTGCCGTGGCAACGTGCCTTGCTGCGATGGGCGACAGGGTGCTGTGCATCGATATGGACGTGGGGCTGCGCGATCTCGACCTGGCGCTCGGCATGGGCGCGGAGCCGCAGCTGCCGTTCACCGATCTGGCGGACGGCACGTACGGCTTTGACGATCTGCAGCCGTGCCCCGTGTCGGAAAACCTGTTTCTTCTGACCGCGCCGGTCACCAAGACGTTCGCGGACATCGACGAGGGCGCGTTCCGCGCGTTCCTCGACCGCTGCCGCGAGCGCTTCGACTGGTGTCTGCTGGACGCGCCCGCCGGTATCGGCGCGGGGTTCCGCCTGTCCGCCGTGTTCGCCGACGAATGTGTGATCGTCACCGGCGGGGACGACGCCGCGCTGCGCGACGGCGCCGCCGCGGCATCGCATCTGCGCACGTTTACGGATGCGCCCGCGCGGGTGCTGGTCAACCGCGTCAGCCCGCCGCTGCTGCGCAGGATGGTGCGAACGGTGGACGACGTGATGGACCGCGTGGGACTGCCGCTTCTGGGCATCGTGCCGGAGGACAGCCGCGTGCCGCTCGCCTGCGCGAAGCAGAAGCCGCTGGCGCTCTACACGCGCAAGGGCGCGGCGTCGGCGTGCCTGCGGATCGCACGGCGCTTAAAGGGCATCAAAACGCCGCTGACAGCAAGGTAGGAGGTAGCGTATGAATATCGTACTGATGGCGGACGACCGCAAAAAAGAACTGATGACGCAACTCTGCACCGCGTATAAGAGCATCCTGGAAAAGCACAGTCTTTCCGCCACGGCGGCGACCGGCAGGGTGATCACCGAGGCGACGGGGCTGGACGTGTCGCTGTTCCTGTCGCGCAAGCAGGGCGGCCATCAGCAGGTGGACGCGCGCATCTCGTATAACGAGATCGACCTGATTTTGATGTTCCTCGACCCCGGCGCGGGCGATTCGTGGGACGATCAGCGCGTGATGCGCACGCTGCGCCTGTGCGACCAATACAACGTGCCGGTGGCGACGAACCTCGCCTCGGCGGAGATGATGATCCTCGGCTTGCAGCGCGGCGACCTGGACTGGCGCGAGATGATCAAGCCGAAGAAAACACTGTAAACAGGAAGCGCCCCGTTTTGGGGCGCATTTTAAGGGAGAATCATTATGGCACAGATCAAACCGAGAACGCTCAGCGGCTTTATGGAGCTGCGTCCCGCGCCGCAGCAGCAGATGGAGCGCATCATGGCTGTTTTGCGCCGCACCTACGCAAGCTACGGCTTCACGCCGCTGGATACGCCCGCCATC
Source organism: Oscillospiraceae bacterium (assembly GCA_017443965.1). Classification (GTDB taxonomy): domain Bacteria; phylum Bacillota; class Clostridia; order Oscillospirales; family Oscillospiraceae; genus RGIG3566. Next base: position 231 of record JAFSXP010000009.1, on the reverse strand, counting down.
GAGGACGCGCAGATCCTGCTCGCCAAGGGCGGCGGCGAGACCGAAAAGCAGATCTACCGCTTCCGGAAGGGCGACGCCGATCTGGCGCTGCGGTTCGACCTGACCGTGCCGCTGGCAAAATACGTGGCGCTGCACTACGGCGAGCTGTCGTTCCCGTTCCGCCGCTATCAGATCGGCAAGGTCTACCGCGGCGAACGCGCGCAGCGCGGCCGTTTCCGCGAATTCTATCAG
>JAFSXP010000111.1 GCA_017443965.1 Oscillospiraceae bacterium | reverse complement strand
TTATTTCCGCTTCAGCAGGCGGTCGCTTTTTTCGCGCAGCATCTGTGCGGCGTCTTCTCCCAGTTTTTTGCCGATCACTTCCAGCGCGTCGCCGGTGTTCGGCTTGCGGTCGGTCGTGTTGTGGCAGTCGGAGATCAGCAGATCCGCCGCGCCGCTTTTAATCTGCGCCAGCGCCCACGCGCGTGTGCGCCGCACGGTGAATGCCTCGGCGCTGATCTGCGTCGGCAGCCCCATCCGCCGCAGTTCGTCCATCGCACCGCGGCTCTGCGCGCCGGCGTAGCGGTCGATGTGCGCGATCACGGGGATCAGACCCCGCATGTCGATGATGTCGTTCAGATCGCGGAACCAGTCGCTGCCCCATTTGCCGAACGGCGGCTCGAGCAGCAGCAGCCGCGTCCCCTCGTAGCAGAGTTTTTCCAGCCCCTCCACGCGCGACAGGTACGGCATCCACAGCACCTCCGCGCCGAGCGTCACGGGCGGCAGCGCCTCCCGCTCCGCGGCGGGCAGCGCGTCGATGGCGCTCCGCAGCGCGTCGAACGATCTCTGCCTGCGCGCCAGAAACTCCTGCGGCGTTCTGTGATCGAGATAGAAGTGCGGCGTCAGCGCCACGGCGTCCACGCCCTGCGCCTTGGCGGCGGTCAGCATCGCGATCGACGTCTGCACGTCCCGTGCGCCGTCGTCGACGGCGGGCAGGATGTGCGTATGCAGGTCGGTCATTTCTGCTCCGGCTCTTTGCGGGACTGCTTTTCGCCGTCGGGATCCGAACTGTAGCCGTAGCCGTAGCCGTAACCGTATCCGTAGCCCTGCTTGTAGCCCCGCTTATAGCCGTACTTGTAATAGCCGTAGCGCTTGTAGTGGCGGTAGGTGTAGCGGCCGTTTTCGCTCTGCACCGCGCCGTTGAGCACGAAGCCGATGATCTTCGCCGTGGCGTAGCTGAGCTGCTCCAGCGCGTATTTCACCGCGCCGCGTTCGCTCTGCCCGGCGCGCACGACCAACAGAATGCCGTCCACGATGGACGAGAGCACGACCGCGTCCGTGACCATGTTGATCGGCGGCGTGTCCATGATGATATAGTCGTAGCGCTCCTTGAGCGATTCGATCAGTTTTTTCATACGCGGCGAGCCGAGCAGTTCCGACGGGTTGGGCGGGATACTGCCCGAGATGATGACGTCCATGTGCTTCGCGTCCGGATAGTGCAGGATCGAATCGTCCAGAAGCTTCGGCTCGATCAGCACGTTGCTGAGGCCGCTTTTCGCGCTCATGTCCAGCAGACGGGACACCTTCGGGCGCCGCAGATCGCAGTCGATCAACAGCGTGCGCTTGTCCGCCTCGGAAAAAGACAGCGCCAGATTGGCGGCGGTGATGCTCTTGCCCTCGCTCTGCATGGAGGACGTGACGGCGATCACCTTGCACGCCTCCTCGCCGGTCAGCGAGAACACGACGTTGGTACGCAGACCGTTGTACGCCTCGCGGACGAAGAAGCTGCTGTCCGCGCGAAGCAGATATTCGCGCTCCTCCATGATCTGGCGGATGCGCTCTTCCTTGCCGGAGTGCTTTTTCTTCAGCACCTTGCCCCACGTGATCTTCATTTGCTCTCCCTCCTCCGGCTGCCGCCTTTTCCGCTGCGCTGCTCCTGTGTGAAGTCGGGGATCTGCCCGATGACGGGCAGCGTACTGATGGCAGCGAGATCCTGCTCGGTGCGGATCTTCACGTCCATGAAGAACATCGCCGTGATGATGATCAGCGCCAGCACGAAGCCCGCCAGCGCGCCGAAGCCGAACGCGCGGCGATAGTTGGGACTGTAGATGCTCGTCGGGACCTGCGCGGTGTCGAGCACCTTGGTGGAGCTGCCCTCCACGAACGCCTCGATCTCCGCGGGCGCGCTGTGCGCGATGGCGTTGGCGTATTCCGCCGCCTTTTCGGGATCGGGGTGGATGACCGTCACGCGGAAGATCGCCGTTTCGCCGACCTGGGAGGTGATGATCATGTTGACGAGCTGGTTATACGTGCAGTCGAGGTTCTCCTTCTCGATGACCGCGTTCAGCACGGTGCGGCTGGTGACGATGCGGGCGTAGGTATCCACCAGCATCTGCGCGGTGGTCAGGTTGGTGTTGGAGATGTACTGGATGTCCTGGTCGCTGCGGATGTTGTTGACGTACATCGTCACCGAGGCGCTGTACGTCGGCGTGACGAATTTCACGGTGTACAGCAGCGCCAGGCACGCCAGCGGCACGACGCACAGCACAAAGATCCACCAACGGCGGAGATACGCCAGCAGCAGCTTGCGGACGTCGATCTCCACCTCACCGGTGCGGACGTTGTTCGTTTCGTTCATATTCCCGATTTCCCTTCCCTGAGATCTGATATCTTTTGCAAAGCGGCATACGCCGCTATGATTACTATATAGGCAAATGCCGACAAAATCAAGCGATTTTTACACCGGCATCAGCACCGGCAGGATCATCGGCTCGCGTCCCGTGTCGCGGAGCTGCGCGGCAAGCTCGCTGCGCAGCGCCTGACGGATCGCCGTCCAGTCGTAGCCGCCGCGGCGCAAATTCTGCGTGATAGCGCGCTTCGCCGCCGCCTGCAGCGATTCCATCAGCGCCTCGGACTCCTTGACGTACACGAACCCGCGCGTAACGATGTCCGGTCCCGCAAGCAGACGGCTGCCGTCCTTCGAGATGCTCGCCACCACGACGAGCATGCCGTCGGACGCGAGCTTTTGCCGGTCGCGCAGCACCACGCCGCCGACGTCGCCGACGCCCATGCCGTCCACCAGAACCTGACCGGCGGGGACCGTCGTCTCCTGCCTGCAGGTCGTCCGCGTCAGCTCGAAGACCTGCCCGATGCTGCCGATAAAGATGTTCTTCGGACTCATGCCCATCTGCTCGGCAAGCTTGGCATGCGCGCGCAGATGGCGCTGCTCGCCGTGTACCGGCAGGAAAAACCGCGGGCGCACCAGCGCGTGGACGATCTTCAGCTCCTCGCGGCAGGCGTGACCGGAGGCGTGCAGATCCGCCGATTTGTCGTGGATCACGTCCGCGCCCTTGCGGTACAGCTCGTTGATGATCTTGCCAATGGATTTCTCGTTGCCCGGGATGGCGGACGCGGAGATGATCACGCGGTCGCCCGGCTGGATATCCACCTGCTTGTGCATGGAAAACGCCATGCGGTACAGCGCGGACATATTTTCGCCCTGGCTGCCGGTCGAGACGATGACCACCTTGTTTTTCGGCAGATTTTTGACCTCCGAGATGTCCACAAGCGTGTCCCGCGGCGGCTTGAGATAGCCGAGCTCCAGCGACACCTGCAGCACGTTCTCCATGCTGCGCCCCGTCACCGCCACCTTGCGCCCGTAGCGGTGCGCCACGTTCAGCAGGCTCTGCAGCCGGAAGGCGTTGGAGGCGAACGTCGTGACGATGATGCGCTGGCTGCAGCCCTTGAACTGCCGGTCAAAGCCCTCGGCAACGAGGCTCTCCGATGCGCTGTAGCCGGGATTTTCGACGTTGGTCGAATCGCACAGCAGCGCCAGAACGCCCTCCTTGCCGAGCTGCCCGAAGCGCCCCAGATCGGTCATACCGCCGGGCGCCATGGCGTCGATCTTGAAGTCGCCCGTCATCAGCACCGTGCCGACCGGCGTTTTGATCGCGAACGCGCAGGCGTCGGCGATCGAGTGGTTGACGCGGATGAACTCCACCTGAAAGCACCCTGCCTGCACCACGTCGCCGGATTCGTGCGTGTAGAGCTTGACCTGCTTTTCCAGCCCGTGCTCCTCCAGCTTCAGCCGGACGAGCCCCGCCGTCAGCCGCGTCGCGTGGATCGGCGTGCGGAATTCACGCATGGCGTAGGGGATCGCGCCGATGTGGTCCTCGTGCCCGTGCGTCAGGAACAGACCGCGGATGCGGTCGCGGTTCTTTGCCAGATACGTGAAGTCCGGAATGACCAGATCCACGCCGTACATATCGTCCTCGGGGAAGCCGAGACCGCAGTCCACCACGATGGCGTCCCTGCCGTACTCGAAAACGGTCAGGTTTTTGCCGATCTCATTCAGACCGCCCAGGGCGATGATTTTCAGTTTGTTTGCCAAAATTACATTTCTCCTTTGATTTTGCTGTTTTTCCTCATTTTCTTGCGAAAAAAGTTACTGTATTTTCGGAACAGCGCAACAGAAAAGACCGCCCGCAGTCCCGGCTTGCCGACCCCGTCACGTCGGCTGCGCCGGAGCTGCCCGCGGAAAATCCGTCTGCAGTTCCTCCGTTCCCGCCGCCAAGCGCCCGGCAGGGAACTTCTGCACGGTATTATATCACAAAAAACACGAAAAGTATACCCCGATTTTTCGCACGCGCGGTTGTCTTTTACGTATTCTTCTGCTATAATGTGTATTAACTATAACTATTTCGCGGCGGTGCCGCGCCGACGGGCGGTGTTTTTATGGAAAAAAAGCTGATCCGGATCTTCGAGCCGAGCGTCGCGCTCTGCTTTATCGTCATGCTGCTGTTCGCGGCGGCGACGTTCCTTGCCGATCAGCCGATCCTCGCCGCGACCGAGGCGGGCGTCGCCGTGATCCTGTTCGTCGTGTATCTGGGCATCACGCAGGCGAAACGGCGGCAGCTGCGCGACTACATTCTGTCCACCACCAACTCGCGCGACACCGCGCTTTCCAGCGGCGTGCCGTTCCCGATGGCGGTGCTGCAGATCGAATCCGGCGAGATCGTCTGGGCGAACGCAGCGTTCCAGCAGGTGACGGGCATGACCGATTCCCTGCTGAACGGCAAGCCGGAGGACGTGATCGACGGCTTTGACACGCGCTGGCTCCTCGACGGCAAGCCGGAATATCCGGTGGAGGTCACGATCGGCAAGCGGCGGTATCACATGCAGGGCAATCTGTTCCGCCCCTCCGGCGCGGACAGCGGACGGCTGATGGCGTCGATCTATCTGATCGACCAGACCGAGCTTTTAAGCGTGCGCGACGAATACGTCCGTTCGCGCCCGATCGTGGCGGTCGTGCTGCTGGACAACTACGACGAGCTGACCAACAACCTGCCGGTCGCCAACGTGTCGATCCTCGACGCGCAGATCGACGCGCGCATCGCCGCGTGGACGAAGGACATCCACTGCCTGAGCCGCAAGATCGAGCGAAACCGCTATCTGCTGGTGATGGAGCGCAAGGATCTCACCGCGCTGGAGGCGGGCAAGTTTTCGCTGCTGGAGAACATCCACTCGATCGTCAACCCCAGCGGCGTCGCCGCCTCCGTCAGTCTGGGCATCGGCAAGGACGGCGCAGACTTTGAGGAGAGCTGCAACTTTGCGGTGCTCGCCGTGGAGATGGCGCTCAGCCGCGGCGGCGATCAGGCGGTCATAAAGGACCGCTACAACTTCTCGTTCTTCGGCGGGCGCGCCAAGGAGGCAGAGCGCCATTCCAAGGTCAAGTCCCGCGTGATGGCGGGCACGCTGACCGAACTGATCCGCCAATCGGATCAGATCTACGTGATGGGACACAAGAACGCCGACCTCGACGCCGTCGGCGCGGCGGCGGGCATCGGATGCCTCTGCCGCAGGAACGGCAAGAGTGTGAAGATCGTGGTCGACACAGGAAACAACGTCGCCGGCACGCTGATCGCGCGGCTGAAAGAGCTGGATGAATACGCCGACGCGTTCATCACGCCGGACGACGCGATGCTCTCCGCCGATCCGCGCAGTTTGCTTGTCGTGGTGGACACGAACCGCCCCGACCAGGTCGAGAGCCGCCCGCTGCTGGAGACGATCCCGCGCGTGGTGCTGATCGACCACCACCGCAAGGCGGCGGACAGCATCGAGCAGGTGGTCGTGGACATGCACGAGCCGTCGTCGTCCTCGGCGTCGGAGCTGGTGACCGAGCTTTTGCAGTACGCCGCCGATCCGCAGGATCTGCTGCCGGACGAGGCGAAGGCGCTGCTTGCCGGCATCGTGCTGGACACGAAGAACTTCGCCGTGCGAACAGGCTCCGGCACGTTCGAGGCGGCGGCGTTCCTAAGGCGCGTCGGCGCCGATCCGACCGAGGTCAAGAAGCTGTTCCAGAGCGATCTTGCCACCACCGTCGCGCGCTACCGCATCGTCCAGTGCGCCAAGCTGTACGGACACGACACCGCCATCGCCGCGCTGGACTACACCACCAGCCGCGCCACGGCGGCGCAGGCGGCGGACGAGCTGCTGAACATCTCGGGCATCGCCGCGTCGTTCGTGCTGTACCCCGACGGCAGCAAGGTGATCGTGTCCGCGCGGTCGCTGGGCGACGTGAACGTGCAGATGATCCTGGAGCCGCTCGGCGGCGGCGGCAACGCCGCGACGGCGGGCGCGCAGATCCCGGACAAGAGCGTGCAGGCGGTGCTGCAGGCGCTGCTGGCGTCCATCAAGGCATATTTTGAAAGTTGACACAGAAGGAGCGAACGAACATGAAAGTGATCCTGACACAGGACGTCCGCGGAAAAGGCAAGCGCGGACAGATGATCGAGGTGTCCGACGGCTACGCGCGGAACTACCTGCTGCCGCGCAAGCTGGCGCAGGAGGCGACCGCGGACAACATCAACACCATGCGCATGAACGACAAGGCGACTGCCGAGCGGCAGGCGAAAGAGCGCGCCGAGGCGATCGAGATCGCAAACCGCATGCGCGACATGACCGTGACCGTGACCGCCAAGGGCGGCGGCGCGGGCAGGCTGTTCGGCTCCGTGACGAACACGGAGATCGCCGAGGCGCTGGAGGCGCAGCAGCAGATCGCGCTGGACAAGCGCAAGATCGTCTTGGACGAGCCGATCAAGAACGCCGGCACCTATACCGTCAAATGCAAGCTGGGCTATGAGATCACGGGCGAGCTGACCGTGGAAGTCAAAGAGGCGTAAAAGGAGTGATGCTCTGTGGCGATGGATGATCTGACCGCCCGGACGCTGCCGCACTCGCTGGAGGCGGAGCAGTCCGTGCTGGGCGCCATGCTGATCGACGGACGCTGTGTGTCGGACGTCGTGGGCATGCTGCGCCCGGACGACTTCTATCTGAAGCAGAACCGCGATATCTATGAGACGATCTTTCTGATGTTCAACGCCGCCGAGCCGGTCGACGCGGTGACGGTGCTGAACAAGATGAAAGAGCAGGGCGTCGCCGACGAGCGCACCGGCGATTATCTGGTGCAGCTGATCGACGTGACGCCCACGGCGGCGTTTGCCAAAAAATACGCGGAGATCGTGCACGACAAGGCGCTGCTGCGGTCGCTGGCGGAGGTGTCGAACGATATCCTGAACGCCGTCTACGAGGGCGTCGGCACAACAAGCGAGCAGATCGAGCGCGCCGAAAAGATGATCTACGGCATCCGCAAGGGTGAGACCGGCGATACGCTGCGGCGGATCGGCGAGGTCATCGTGGATATGTACGGCCGTCTCAACGAACTGGCGCAGTCCGATCAGGCGTTCCCCGGTCTTTCCACGGGGCTGATCGACCTCGACCGCATGATCAACGGTCTGAACCCCTCCGACCTGACGCTGATCGCGGCGCGTCCCGGCATGGGCAAGACGTCGCTGGCGCTGAACATCGCGCAGAACGTGGCGAAGAAATACCACGATAAGGCAGTCGCCGTCTTTTCGCTGGAGATGTCCTCCGTGCAGCTGGTGACGCGCCTGGTGTCGAGCGAGTGCTTCATCGACAACAAAAAGCTGATGACCGGCAACCTCTCCGACGACGACTGGGTGAACATCGGCAAGGCGACGAACGTGCTGTCCAGGACCGATCTGCGCATCGACGACAACCCCGCCGTCACCGTGGCGGAGATCAACGCCAAGTGCCGCCGCATCGACAATCTGGGGCTGATCATCATCGACTACTTACAGCTGATGACGCAGTCCGGCTACGGCGGCAACCGCGGCGACAACCGCGTGAACATCGTGGCGGACATCACCCGTGCGCTGAAGATCATGGCGAAGGAACTGAACGTGCCCGTGCTCTGCCTGAGCCAGCTGAACCGAAGCAGCGAGGGCAGACAGGACAAGCGCCCGATGCTTTCCGATCTGCGCGAATCCGGCACCATCGAGCAGGACGCGGACTGCGTGCTGCTGCTGTACCGCGACGACTACTACAACGAGAATTCCGAGGAAAAGAACGTCGCCGAGTGCATCGTGGCGAAAAACCGTCACGGCGAGACCGGCACGGTCAAGCTGCAGTGGATCCCGCAGTACACGACGTTCGCCAACCGCGAATGGCAGCATGAGGAGTGAGCTGCTGCGCCGGCTGCGCGAGACGGAGCTGATCGTCCCCGGCGACACGGTGATCTGCGCGCTCTCGGGCGGGGCGGACAGCGTGGCGATGACGCACGCGCTCCGGTCGCTTCGCGATACGCTGGGGATCGAGGTGCGCGCCTGTCACTTCAATCACCGTCTGCGCGGCGAAGAGTCCGACGCGGATGAGGCGTTCTGCCGCGAGTTTTGCGCCTCGCTCGGCGCGGAGCTGACCGTGGGCAGCGCGGACGTGCGGCAGTACGCGGCGGAGCGGGGCGAAAGCCTCGAGGAGGCGGCGCGTCACTGCCGCTACGCCTTTTTTGACACGCTCGGCGGCAAGATCGCCACGGCGCACACCGCCGACGATCAGCTGGAGACCGTGCTGCTGCAGCTGGTGCGCGGCACGGGGCTGAAGGGGCTGGGCGGCGTCCCGCCGCGGCGCGGGAACGTGATCCGCCCGATGCTGCCGTTTTCGCGCGAGGAGATTTTGTCGTATCTGGAAGAAAACAGTCTGCCGCACCGCGAGGACCGCACGAACGCGGAGGACGACTGTCTGCGCAACCGGCTGCGGCACCACGTCGTGCCGCTGCTGAAGGCGGAAAATCCCGCGCTGCTTGCCGGCGTTTCGCGCATGACGCAGACGCTGCGTGACGACGAGGCGCTTTTGCAGGCGGCGGCGGACGCGCTTTTGTGTGAGGATGAAGGCGGCTATGCTGTACAGCCGCTGCGCTCATCGCCGCAGCCGCTGCGCCGCAGGGCGCTCAGGACGCTGCTGTGCGGCGTGCCGAAACTGACGGCGGCGCATCTGGAGGCGGCGGAGGCGCTGCTTTTTTCGGGCGATCCCTCCGCGCGCATCGACCTGCCGGACGGCGTCGTCGCGCGGCGCGTGTACGACCGTCTTGTGATCGGCTCGGATGAAAATGCCGCCTTTGCGGCGGTGACGCTCCCCTGTCCCGGCGAGGCATCGCTCGGCGCGCTCGGCGCGGTCGTGCGCTGCACGGCGGGTATTGGCGAGGGGCTGCATCTTCCCGCGAAGCTGCTTGCGGGCGGCGTGACCGTGCGAGCGCGCAAAACGGGCGACCGCATCCGCCTGAACGGCGGCACGGTGACGCTGAAAAAGCTGATGATTGACCGCAGGATCCCCGCCGCGCAGCGCGGCAGGATCCCGGTCATCGAAAAGGACGGAAACGTACTTGCCGTGTGGGGCGTCGGGGAAAACCTCGACTTCCTGCCCCGTGACGGCGAGCCGGTATATACGATCTGTGTGACAGAGAGAGAGGAAACGCCATGAGTTACACAACCGACATGATGCAGGACATCGAACGCGTGCTGCTGACCGAGGAGGAGCTCCAAAGCCGCATCCGCGAGGTCGGCAAAACGCTGACCGAGGAATACCGCGGCAAGGACCCCGTCGTCGTGGGCATCCTGAAGGGCGCGATCCCGTTCTACGCGGCGATGACCGCGCAGATCGCGACGCCGATCGAGGAGGACTTCATGGTCGTGTCCTCCTACGGCAGCGGCACGACGACCTCCGGCAACGTCAAGATCCGCAAGGACCTGGACACGGACGTCTCAGGGCGGCACGTGCTGATTCTGGAGGACATTCTCGATTCCGGCGTCACGCTGCACACGCTGACGCGGATGCTGAAGGGCAGAGGCGCCCTGAGCGTCAAGATCTGCACGCTGCTGGATAAGCCGTCCGGCAGACGGATCGAGATCGCGCCGGACTACAGTTGTTTCACGATCCCGGGCGGGTTCGTGGTCGGCTTCGGGCTGGACTACGACGAGCACTACCGCAATCTGCCGTTCATCGGCATTCTGAAGCCGGAGGTCTACGCAACGTGATCCGGCGGCTTGCCGCCGCGCTGCTCGTTTTGCTGATACTCGGCGGCGCGGTTTCTGCCGCGTACGAGGGCACGATCGAAGAGCGCGTGGCGCAGTTCATGGCGGACAGGCGGCTGAACGAGTATAACTTCGCCGTCAGTTATTACGACTGCGAGACGGGCGAACGCTTCGACTTCAACGAGACGCGCATGATGGTCGCGGCAAGCACGTTCAAGCTGCCGCTGAATCTGTACTACTACGAACTGGAGCAGGCCGGCGAGATCTCGCCGGACGCGTATATCCCCAACTCCGGCACGACGCTTCGGAACTGCCACCGCATGAGCCTGGTCGACTCGAACAACGATGTGTCGATCGCGATGCTCTACAATCTCGGCGATTTCCGCACCTACAAGCAGAAGATGCGCAAATACTTCACCATGACGGACGAGGAGATCACCACCCCCTATTGGGCGGACAACAACTACTGCACCCGCATGATGACGGACGCGCTGCTGTATCTGTACGAGCGGCAGGAGCAGTTCCCCGAGATGCTGGATTACATGAAGCAGTCCTGTCCCGGGCGGTATTTCAAAAAACGCCTCGACTGTGAGATCGCCCACAAATTCGGCAGCTTTGAGGGCGCGGAAAACGACGTGGGCATCATCTACGGCGACCATCCGTTTTTGCTCTCGGTATTCACGATGCAGGCGGGCGAAAACGTGTCCGCCGACGCGGCGGTGCTGTTCAGGGACTACACCGACGAACGGGCGGCGCAGCGCGAAGAGGCGGCGCGTCTCGCCGCCGAGCAGGCGGCAGCGGAAGCCGCCGCCACAAAGGTTGCAGAAAAGTCGCAGCCCGTGACCGTGACGCTCGACCGTCCCGCGCAGGATGAGCCGCTGCCGGAAGCCGAAGCCGAAAGCGCGTTCGCGTGGTGGATGATCCCGGTGGCGCTGGGCGTATTTCTGGCAGGCAGCGGACTGGTGCTGCTGCTTCTGCGGATCGGCAAACGGCGCCGCATCCGCTCATAGATATTAAGAAAAAACTCCAATCATAAGGAGGATCCCGCAATGAAGAAACTGCTTGCAATCACACTGGTCATGGCGACGCTGCTGACGCTGCTCGCCGGCTGCTCGCTGGGCGCGACGGAGGAGCCCGCGAAGGTCACGCCGGAAAATCCCACGCTGGAGACCGATCTCGGCGTGAAGGTGGATTTCCCCGCGTTTTTGCTGGAGGACGAGGGCATGGAGGTCAAGGTCGCGTCCGCCGGTACGGTCGAGGCCGATAACGGCGACTGGAAGCTGGAGGCGTACGACATCTCCGCGGGCGACACGCACGAGCTGGACACCTACATCGAGATCCGTCTGCCCTACACCGACGACTTCTGCAAGGCGGGCGATCCCGCGAAATGCGTCGCGGCAAAGTATCTCAACGAGACGACAAATCAGTGGGAGGACGTCCTCTATACCGTGGATGAGGAAAACCACGAGGTCGTGATCACGACGGATCACTTCTCGATCTACGGCTGCTTCTACGTGGACGACGAGGGCAAGCGAAGCGCCTATATCTCCGAAGTGTACGACTGGACGGTCGTGCCGGACGAGCTTGCCATAGGCGCGCTGAGCGAGTGGGCGTCCACCGGTCAGGCAGGCGACGCCTGCTACAAGGTGGCGGACGTATTTTTGCAGGACATGATCAAGGACGTGGCGCTGAAGTCCGCCGGCGAAGCCGGAGACTACGCGGGCAACCTCTACACCGTCACGCAGATGGGCGATTTCCAGTTTGACTCCAAGTCGCTCGCCACCGCCAACGAGAAGTTCGGCAAGGCGATCGGCAGATTGGGCAAGGTCGCGGCGGCGGCGAATATCGCCTACACGATCTGCAACCCGGGCAAGACGCCCGAGGACATCATGGGTCTGTATAAGGACTGCTTCAACTTCGCGCTGAGTTTCTCCGAGGAGGCGGCGCTGGGCATCTCGATGGTCGGCGTGTGGGTGATCGACAAGTCGCTGTTCACGTTCGGCGAGGAGGTGCAGAACATGCGCGTGGCGACCGTCGCGCCGATCTACCGCTACTTCAACGACAAGTTCGACGGCAACTCCGACAACTACAAGGGGCTCGACCGCGCCCGCACGTCCGCGGAGTGGCTGGCGTATCTGAAAAAACTGACCAAGGCGACGCACGGCGACCAGGAGACCTTCAAGCTCATGCTGGAGCAGGAGGTCGACAGTTACGCACGCCGCTGGTTCGATCTGCCGATTGCAAGGCAGGAGGACTACGCCGTCTACATCAGCACCATCGTAAAAAGCGGCAGCAGCGCCAGCAGTTACTGGTACTCCGCGCTGTCGCCCACCGAAAAGGAGAACATGATCACCGCCTACAAGGGCGAGCTGTACGACCGCCTGATCCCGATGATGAACAAGGTGCAGATCGACAACCGCCTCGAACTGGAAAAGCAGCAGATGCAGGCGCTGAAGGAGGTGCAGGCGCTGCTGAACGCCTCTTCGCAGTTCCGCATCTACGAGGTGGTCGAGCAGGGCGCCGAGCCGACGCTCGCGGGCTACAAGATCCGCTTCGCCGATCTGAACGACAAGGCGGTCGTCAAAAACTGGACGGGCAAGCTGGGCAAGGACGGCTCCGTCAGCGACAGCATGACCGGCATCGCGTGGCTCATCGTCGGCTGTCCGAGCAAGATCAATCTGTACGAGCCGGATGCCGATCCCGACAACGACGATCCCGTGCAGGTCATCCCGTTCAAATACACCTTCTCCGATTTTGAGGTCCCCATCGTGCCGGCGCTGTACCCGACGATCGACGAGATCTGCGGCGTCTACGAGGGACTTGTCACGATCACGGCGGTCGACGCGCCGCCGGGCGTGAAGGAGGCGCTGAAGGAGTCCGAATGTGAGATCGACCTCGACGCGATGATCGGCGAGCAGAACGAAACGGAGCTCACCTTCACCAAGACCGGCGACACCACCGTGAACTTCAGCGCGGAGGACACGGTCGTGCCGCTGACCTACGACGAAAAGACCGGCAAGCTGGTCGGCTCCGCGACGCTGGAGGAGGAGACGATCTCCATGGAGCTCCAGTGCAATTACGACGAGCCGAAGCAAACGATCCTGCTGAGCGGCACGATGGTCGTCGTGATGAGCGGCGAGGATATGGCAGGTCTGAAGATCACCATCGACGTCCTCGGCAACAAGGCGCTGTAATGCTGCCGGAATTCACGCTGCTGGGGCATCGGTTCATCAGCTATAACGTCTTTGCGATCCTCGGCGCGGTCGCGGGAGCCGTCCTTTCGTGGCGGCCCCTGCGCCGCGCGGGCTTTTCGCGCCTCGGCACGCTCGCGCTGCTGGTCTTGGCGGCGGCGGGCTTTCTTGTCGGCGCGCGGCTGTGGAACGTCGCGATCATGCCGGAAAAATACGGCGAGACGTTCCCGTGGTACACGCTGAAAATGAAGGGCTTGAGCCTGTACGGCGGCGTCTTCGGCACGGCTGCCGTGCTGCTTGCCGCGCTTGCGGTCCGGAAGCGCCCCGCGCTGCCCGTGCTGGACGGGCTGGTCGTCCCGACGGCGGCGGCGTTCTGCCTGTCGCGCGTCGGGTGCTTTCTCAACGGCTGCTGCGCGGGCATCCGCACCGAGCTGCCGTGGGGCGCGGCGTTCCCGACCGGTCTGCCGGAGCTCAAATTCGGCGGCTTCTCGTTCAGCACCGCGCCCGTCGTCCATCCGACGCAGCTGTACGAGCTGCTCCTCGCCGTGCTCGGCGTACCGCTTGCGGTATGGTCCGCAAAAAAGCTCCGGCTGCCCGCGGGCGGACGGTTTTTCCTGTACGGCGCGTGGTTCTGCGCGATGCGGCTGGCGATTTTGCCGCTGCGGTCGCTGCCCTACCGCGACGGGATCACGGGCGTGTTCTATCCCCTGCTGTACGGCGTGCTGATCGCCGTCGGGATCGCAGGCGCGATCTTGATAAAGCGCAAAAAAACAGCGGACGCATAGCGTCCGCTGTTTTTTTGCTTGTTATTCGGCTTTCCTTTCTTTGCTGCGGTACAGACCGCCGTAGACCAGCATCGCGGCGAGGATCCAGAACGTCGCCAGCATATACGGCTCCTCGAAGATATTCTCGAAGTAGCAGTGCACCAGCGTGCCGCAGAGCCCCGCAAAGATGCCCGACAGCATCGCGTAGAAGCCGTCCGCCTTCGTCCCGAACGCGCGCCACAGGCTGCGCATCCCATTCACCACAACGCCGAGCAGCGACACGATGAACGCACCCAGCCCGAGATAGCCCGATTCCGTCAGCGTCTTGAGGTAGTAGTTGTCCATATAGAAATAGCTGAGGTACGAATGGATCTGATTCTGCATGGCGACGGCGCCGCCGAAGCGTCCGAAGCCCATGCCGAACCACTCGTTGCCGAACAGGCGCAGATAGCTCATGCCGAGCTTCCAGCGGCTTTCGCGCCCGCCGTTTTCGTTGGCGTGGGTGAAATCCGACGTGAACAAAAAGCCGATGCGGCTCGCCACGAACGGCAGCGCCAGCGAGAACACGCCCGCCGCCAGCAGCAACAGCAGCAGCCGTCCGTCGACTAAGATCGCGAAGACCACGATCGCAACGAGCATCGCCATCCAGCCGCCGCGCGACATCGTGAACAGGCACGAAACGCACATCAGAACGGCAAGTCCCCAGCCGAGCAGCTTCATCTTTCTGCCCCTGCCGGTGTAGGCAAGTCCCGCCGCCATCGGCGCGAACATCACCATGAAACACGCCATGATGTTCGGGCTGCCGAAGATCGAAAAAACGCGCGTGCGCACGGACTGCTCCGCCTGCGCCACCCAGTGCTCGGGGATCGGCACGGCGATAATATACTGATACACGCCGTGCAGCGCGATGGCGCCGGCAAGCGCCAGCATCGTGAGATACATCCTGCGGAAATCGCCGTCGTGGCGGATCAGGCGCGTGACGACGAAGAACCACAGCACATACTGGCACGCGGCGCGGTAGCCGGACACGGCGATGCCGATGCGCGGGCTGACCAGCACCATCAGCGCGAAGGCGACCAGCACATACAGCAGCACGCAGATGTCAAGCGACGTCGTGCGCGAGATGCGCGGCGTCCGCGTGCCCGTGCGCTGCCACAGCACCAGAAGCGCCGAGAACGCCAGCAGCGCCTCGTCCCAGCCGGACGACAGCACCGGCACCGGCAGCACGTCGCGCAGCAGCCAGTCCACCCCGGCGTACAGCGCAAGCACCGTCAGCACCGCGCCGGTCAGCCCGTCGCGCGTCAGCCACGCGAGCGTCTTGCTGTCGCTGCACACCCGCAGGAGCCACCGCACGAAGCGCCCCGGAACGCTTTCCGAAACGCAGTCGCGCAGTCCCGTCCGTTCGGAGAGCCACACGTCCGCGCGGCGCAACATACGCTCAAAGCGCGAAGCGTGGAGCGCGGGCTCCTCACTGTCGCCGACGGCGCGGAAAAGCCGGTGCAGGAAGCACCCGTCCCACGCGCGCACGAGCGCCGAAACGACCGCGCTGTCCGCTGCGGTCGACGCGATAAACGCGCCGATCGCCTGCAAAAGCCGCCAAACCGCACTGGTTTGCAGCACGTTTGTCATCCTTCGACCTCCGTCAGCGACACGACCGTACCGGTCATCTCAAACGTATCCGTCTTGACGATGTGCGTCCTGCCGACGCGCACCTCCTGCGTGCCGACCTTGTAGGCGTTGTTCACGAACGGCGCGGTCGCCTCGATGGTGAACACAACGTCGCAGAACTCGTCGGACACCTGATGCTGCAGCTTGCCGTCGGCGTCCACATAGCTCTCATAGTACGGACGATGCTCGACCGCAGTGATAAAGCAGTCGTCCACAAGCTCGCCGCCCGCCATCAGCTGATGTCCGGCCTCGTCCTTCGCGTTTTCCGCGATCTCCTTGTAGACGACGCGGCAGATCGTCGTGTAGACGAAATGCCGGTTGAGCGATTCGTCGTACTTGTTGTTGGCGGTCTCCGTGTTCAGATACCGCAGCACCGCAGCGACGACGACCGCGACGATCAGCAGGATCACCAGCAGATCGATCAGATTGATCTTGCCGAACAGGCGTCCCTTGGAATCGATGATTTTCATGGCTGTCCTCCCATATTCGGATCTTGCTCCTATCATACCGCATTTTTCCCCGCGTGACAAGCAAAAAAACAGGGAACATACCGCTTGGTATGTTCCCTGTTTTTCGTGTCATTCCACGTCCGCGTAATCGTCGTATTCCGACGAAGGCACTTCGCCGAGGAAAATCTGCTTGATCTGGTCAAATCCAACCAGGACCAGATACGCCGCGCCGGCGATCGCCGCCAGGACGCCGACGACCGTCAGGATCGTCTTCAGTGTTTTGCTCATGGGTTCGACCTCCTTTATTTGCTCTTTGGAGATAGTATACCACGTTTTTCAGAGTTTTGCAACCTGCGCTTCGCCCGTGCGGATCGGCACGGGCCCGTCCGCCGTTTCGACCAGCAGCGCGCCGTCGTCCGCGACGGAGACGGCAAGCCCTTCGAGCTCCCCCGCCGTCACGCGCCGCCCGACCGTCACGCAGTCCGCGCGGTAGCGGTCCATCCACACCCTCTGCGCGCTGATCGCCGTGTCGCAGGCGTCGGCAAAGCGCCGCGCAAGCTCCCGCGCGAGAAGCTCGCGGTCAGATTCACGTCCCGTCTCGGCGGCGAGGCTCGTCGCGATCCCGCGCAGCTCTGCGGGAAACGCGTCCGGCGCGGTGTTGACGTTCACGCCGATCCCCGCGACCAGCGCGTCGCCCGCGCTCTCCACTAAAATGCCCGCGAGCTTTTTGCCGCCGAGCAGCAGGTCGTTCACCCACTTGCAGCGTGGTCTTACGCCGCAGACCGCCTCGACCGCGTCGCACGCGGCGACCGCCAGCACCGGCGTCAGATGCAGAAGCTCCGAAAGCGGCGCGGTCGGACGCAGCACGACAGAGAGATAGACCCCGCCCGCGGGCGAGGCGAACTGCCGCCCCATCCGTCCGCGTCCCGCCGTCTGGCGGTACGCCAGCACCGCGTCACCGTGCCCTGCGCCGCTCTTCGCCAGCGCCTTTGCGGCGTCGTTCGTCGACGACGCGGTTTCCACGATCCGAAGCTCCATCAGTAGCTGTACCCGCTTCCGAAAAGTCCCGTCGGCACGACCGTACCGGCGCCGTCCTTGACGACGACGCGGTAGATGTGCCAGTCGCCCATTCCCATGACGTAGGTCATCTGCACCCACACCTCGCCGCCGGTCGCCCGGTCCACCTTCGTCAGCACGCCGCGCTGCTCCGCCTCGGCAAGCTCCACGGGCGCGTCGGCGGCAAGCAGCGTTTCGACCGTGCCGTCTGTGTGCAGCCGCGCGACCTCGTCGGCGGCGTGCTGCCAGACGCCGGAGCCGGACAGCATCACGCGCTTTGTGCGGTCGTGCGTCAGAAAGACGATGCTGCCGTCCGCCGTATCATAGCCGTAGTCGATGGCGGGCAGGTCGGTTTTTTGCGTGATCTTCCCGCTCTCGTCGTACTCATAGAAGCCCGGCTCTCCCCAGAAGTATTTCCCGTTGGCGTTCACGATATCAAAGCCGAGCTTCCATTCGTCCCGGCATTCGTCCGTGACCGTGATCTCGGAGACGATCTGCCCGTCCTTTGCGCTGCGGATCGTGGTGACGTTCCCGTCATAGGTCTGCCAGATCTTCAGGCTGTCGGTGAACACGATAAATCTGCCGCCCTGCTCCCACAGCGTCCTTGCGCTGTCCAGACGGCACAGCACGGTCGCCGCCTCGGCGCGCGTCAGCGTGCGGTGCGGCTTGAATTCGCCGTCGGGATAGCCGGTGATCAGCCCGAGACGGACGCACAGGTCGACCGCAGTGAACCCGCTTCCGTCCCAGCCGCTGTCTTTCAGCTCCTTTTCCATGACGGGATAATCCTTCATGCTCTCGATCGTCGCGCACAGCACGGGGCTTGTATATTCCACGCGCGGCTCGCGTTCGGCCGTGACGGCGTTCACGGCGCATTTGAGCAGCACCGCCGTCTCCTGCCGGTCGATGGATTTTGCCATCTCGGCGTCCGTCGCGTCAAAGGGCAGCTCCCATCCCGCCGCCTTTGCCGCGGCGGCATACGGCGCCCACCAAGCGCCTGCGGCGGCTTCCTGCTCGCCGAGCGCAAAGCGGACGCAGACCGTCAGAAATTCGGCGCGCGTCAGCGTTCCGTCCGGACGGAACGTGCCGTCGGGATAGCCCTTGAGGACTTCCTTTTCCGCCATCGCCTCGATATTCGCCTTTGCCCAGTGCGTCTGCACGTCGCCGAACGCGGCGCATACGCCGAGCGTCAGCGCGGCGATGAGCAGCAGGCAGATCACTGACTTTTTCATACTTTTCTCCTATGTCGTCCGTTCAAACCGCTCGCCGCATTTCGGGCAGCGGATGGCGATGCGCCCCTTGCCGCGCGGCACACGCACCTTTTGCCGACACTTCGGGCAGCGGAAATAGCGGTGCTCGCGGTCGCGCAGCGGATCGAGCAGATGCAGAAACCGGGTGTTTTCGCGCGTGCGGCGCTCGATGTTCCGCGAATAGGTGCGGTAGACCGCAAAGCCGAGCAGCGCCGGCGAGACGATCCACAGCGGCGCGTAGACGAAGCGCGACAGAAACACGAACACGAGCGCTGCTGCGAGCAGCGCCATACCGAGCTGATCCATACCGTAACGCCCCGCCATGAAGCGCGAGATCCCGTCCCGGAGCTTATTCCACATGCCGATCCCTCCTGCCTCTATTATACATGCTCCCCCTCCGTCCGCAAGACAAAACGAAAAAAGTTTACGAATATTTTACGTAAGCTGATGCAACCAATTTGAACACGCCTCACAGCGGACCTCTTCGGTGCTTTTTGTGTCTTGTCGTTTGACGGGCGACAGCCCGTCTGCACTTCGCGCCGCAAAAATCTCTCGAAGATTTCTCGCTGTGAGGTGCGAAGCAGTTTTGACGGTGCGGATTTTCGTCAAGGCAAGGAAAGCGCCGCAGAGAATACTTTGTGTATTGTCAAGGCGCGTTCCGCAGCATTGGCGGAAAGATGCCCGTCAAAACCGTATTCAAATTGATTGCATCAGCTTAAGCGTCTCTTTGCGCCAAAAAAGCATTGTAACGCGGGAAGAAAAATGCTATAATGGATGAAAAATAAAAAAGAATACCGGAGTGTGTGTTTCGTGAAGTATGGGATCTGGAATGTGGCAAGGTATGACGAAGCCGGTCACAGGGCGCTGTGCGAGGCGGGCTATTCCCCGCTGACCGCCGCCGTGCTGTGCAGCCGCGGCTGCCGTGACAGCGCAAGTGCGCATGCCTACCTTGCCAAGGACGCAGCGCCGCACGATCCGTTCCTGCTGAAGGATATGGACCGCGCGGTCACGCGCGTCCGCGCCGCGCTTTCCCGCGGCGAAAAGATCGCCGTGTTCGGCGATTACGACGTGGACGGCATCACCGCCACGTGTCTTCTGACGGAGTTTCTCCGCGAGGCGGGCGGCGACGTGACGCCGTACATCCCCGGGCGCATCGAGGAGGGCTACGGTCTGAACGAGACGGCGCTGCGCGCGCTCTCTCAGCAGGGCGTGAAGCTGATCGTCTCCGTCGACTGCGGCATCACCGCGGACGAGGAGGCGCTGCTCTGCCGCGAGCTGGGCATCGACCTTGTCATCACCGACCACCACGAGTGCAAGGACACGCTGCCCGAGGCGGCGGCGGTCGTCGATCCGCACCGCAAGGACTGCGCGTATCCGAATGAGCAGCTTGCGGGCGTCGCCGTGGCGTTCAAGCTCGCCGCCGCGCTGGACGGCGACCAGATGCGCGTGCTGGCGCGCTGCTGCGATCTGGTGTGCCTCGGCACGGTGGCGGACGTGATGCCGCTGCAGGGCGAAAACCGCACGTTCGTGGTCAGGGGCCTGCAGGCGCTGACCGAGCGTCCGCGCGTGGGCATCCGCGCGCTGATGGAGGAGTGCGGCTGCGCGGATCAGCCCGTCACGGCGTCGCTGATCGGCTACACGCTGGCGCCGCGGATCAACGCCGCGGGGCGCATGGCGGAGGTCGAGGTCGCGGTCGAGCTGTTTCTGACGCACGACCGGGAGCGCGCCGCGGAGCTGGCAAGGCAGCTGTGCCGTATGAACCGCCACCGCCAGGCGGTGGAGACGGAGATCTATCAGGACGCGGTCTCGATGCTCGATCCGAACGACCCTGATCCCGGCGCGATCGTGCTGGCGGGTGAGAATTGGCATCAGGGCGTGGTGGGCATTGTCGCCTCGCGCCTTTCCGAGGAGTTCTGCTGCCCGACGTTCCTCATCTGTATGGACGGCGACAAGGGCAAGGCGTCCTCCCGCTCCTACGGCGGGTACAATCTGTTCGGCGCGCTGGAGCGGTTTTCTGATCTGCTGGAGAGCTACGGCGGGCATGAGCTCGCCGCCGGGTTCACCATCCGGCGCGACAGGATCGACGCGTTCCGCGAGGCGGTACGCGCCGACGCGCTGGCGTTCCGCGAATCCGATGCGTGCCGCCAGGCGCTGGAGATCGACTGCGAGGTCCCGCCGGAGCTTCTGACCATCGAAAACGTCGCCGCGCTGGAGCAGCTGGAGCCGTGCGGCGTGGGCTGCCCGCGTCCGGTGTTCTGCATGCGCGGCGTAACCGTGGAGCAGACCACGCCCGTGGGCGGCGGCAAGCATCTGCGTCTGCGTCTGCGCAAGGGCGAGGCGCGTTACAGCGCCATCTTCTTCTCCACCACCGCGCTGGGCGCGGACGTCTGCGACGGCGACTACGTGGAGGTCGCGTTCCAGGCGCAGATCAACGAGTTCCGCGGCACGCAGAGCGTGCAGCTCAATCTGGTGGACGTCCGCCAGAACGAAAAATTCCGCCTGATCCATGACGAAGACCGCGCCAAGTACCGCGCCATCCGCGCGAAATGCGTGCCGAACGCGGCGACGGCGGCTTACGCAAAGCCCGACCGCAGGGAGTTCGTCATGCTCTGGAAATATCTGACCGCGAACGCCGAGGACGGCGTGATTGAAGACACGTTTGCAGGTCTGGCGCGGAAATCGACCCGCGCGGCAAATCTGCCGTGCGCGCCGCTGCGCCTGCGCATCTGCATCGACGTGATGGAGGAGCTGGGACTGATCCGCGTGACGCAGACGCCGAAGACGCTGCGCATCACGCTGACGCCGCCCGGGCAGAAGGTCGATCTGAACAGCAGCCGTATTCTGGCGTGGCTGTCGGACGCCGAGGCAGGTACCGCCGATGGATGACAAGGACGTCTTACTGGAAAATATGATGCGCACGGTGCGCCGCTACGCGCCGTACGCCGACGAGTCGCTGATCCGCAGGGCGTATGCCTTTGCGGATAAAAGGCATGCCTCGCAGAAGCGCAAGAGCGGCGAGCCGTACATCGTCCACCCCGTCGCCGTGGCGGAGATCGTCGCGGAGATCGGTCTGGACACCGACGCCATCGCCTCGGCGCTGCTGCACGACTGTCTGGAGGACACCGCCACCAGCTACGACGAGCTGGCGGGCGAGTTCGGCGGCACGATCGCGGGGCTGGTCGAGGGCGTCACCAAACTGACGCGCGTGGAGTACTCCACGCTCGAAGAGCAGCAGATGGAAAATCTGCGCAAGATGTTCCTCGCCATGTCGCGCGATATCCGCGTGATCCTCATCAAGATCGCCGACCGCCTGCACAATATGCGCACGATGCAGTACCAGACGCCCGAGAAGCAGTACTCCAAGTCGATGGAGACGATGGAGATCTACGCGCCGCTGGCGCATCGGCTCGGCATGCAGAAGATCAAGTGGGAACTGGAGGACTACGCCCTGCAGTACCTCGATCCCGAGAACTACAAAAAGATCATCGACTATCTCGACGAGCATAAGGAGATCAACGAGGCGTTCATGAACGACGTGCAGCGCACGCTGGAGGAGCGCTTGCAGAGCGTGGGCATTAAGTCCACGATCTACGGCAGGATCAAGCACGTCTATTCGATCTACCGCAAGATGCAGGCGCAGGGGAAGCGCATCGAGGAGCTGTACGACCTGTACGCGTTCCGCGTGCTGGTGGACACGATCCCCGACTGCTACACCGTGCTGGGCGTGTGCCACACGCTGTGGAACCAGGTGCCCGGGCGGTTCAAGGATTATATTT
>JAFSXP010000110.1 GCA_017443965.1 Oscillospiraceae bacterium | reverse complement strand
GTTCCTGCGTCAGCGTGCCGTTGGGGTCAAAGTACCGGGGGCTGACGCCGTTCATGAAGCCGAGGTAGGTGATGGCGCTGACGTCGCCGCTGTACCAGCGGTCGGCGGACACGTCGGCAAAGCGGCCGGTATTCTGACCGGTGACGTTCAGCGCCTGCGCGAGCAGCGCGGCGAGCTCCGCGCGCGTCAGCGCGGCGTCGGGGCGGAAATGCCCGTTGCCGTCGCCGGCGAGAATGCCGTAGACGCCCATCGTGTCGATCTGCGTGGAGTATGCGCTGTCCGCGAGGTCGGTGAAGCGGCGGTCGGCATAGGAGATGCCGAGACGCTTGGCGGTGTCGGCGGGATCAAGGCGCGAGACCACCTTGCTGCCGGACGCGCAGTTCACCGCCAGGTCAGGCGGCAGCGCGGCGAACAGCGCGTTGAGCGCGGCTTCGTTTTTTCGCGCGGCAGGCAGATCGACGTAGAAATCATGCCCGTTGAGCGGGAAGCTCAAATACTCGCCGGACTTCGGCGCAGTTACCGTCAGCAGCGCCGCCACGTCCGCGGTGAGATCATCGGGGACGAGCAGCGTCGGGATCACGCCGATGCGGTCGGTGGTGTTGCCGTCGGAACAGTAGAAGCGGTACGCGGTGACCTTGAGGGAGTCGCCGGTGAACAATTCGGGATACTTTTCCTTGTCCAGCACGATCTGTGCCGTGCCCTTGCCGTAGGTGCGCGAGCCGACGACAATGCCGGCGTCTTTCGCGCGGATACCGCCGGAGAGGATCTCGGACGCGCTGGCGGTGTAGCCGTTGACGAGAACGATCGCGGGCTTGTCAGTATCCGGATCCGCGAGGTACACGGTGTAGAACGAGCTGCCGTCGTTGAGGCGATAGTAGAGCTTGGGACCGGTGCCGGTGAAGCTGCCCAGGGTGCCTACCGCCGCGTCAGCCAGACCGCCGAGATTGCTGCGCAGGTCGACGATCCAGTGCTCCACGTCGGCGTCATTTGCCGCGATCCCCTCGCTGAAATACGATTCCGTCTGCGAGCCGAAGCTGTTGCAGTCGATGGTGCCGACGCCGTTTGCCGCCGTGACGGTCGTGTTGTGCAGCTCAAGGGTGCGGCGCTCCAGACGGTAATCCTGCACCGCGCCGTCCGAATGACGCACGGTGATGTTGACGTAGGTACCCGCCTCGCCGATGATGAGATTGCGGTGCGCCTCTGCGGCGGGCGCGCAGCTAACGCCCTCGATGGCGATGATGTAGTCGTCGAGCTGCAATCCGGCGTCTTTCGCGTCGCCGCCGTCGAGCAGCATGGTAATGCGGATGCCGTTGGCGGTGTACTCGATGCCCGCGCCGATGCCGGTAACGGTGGACTCACTTTCCAAGCCGGCGGTGAATTCTTCATAATCGACCGCGCTCATATAGTATGTGTACGGATCGCCGACGGCGGCAAACAGCTCGTCCAGCGTCTTGGCTTCATACGCCGCGGCGGGCAGCGGGTCGACGTAGTTTTTCTCCAGCAGTTGAAGCGCGTCCTCCACGGACAGCGCGCTGACGGAGGTCAGGCACAGCGTGAGGGCGCAGAGCGCGGCGCAAAGCCGGCGGGTCAATGCTTTCATATCGTTTCTCCTTCATGGGAAATTTTCAAATCGGCATACATTATAAAACAACCGTCTGCAAAATGCAAAGTCAATTGTTGTAATTCACCTTTTTTTGGACTATACTGATAAAAAACTCGTGGGGAGGATACTATGGAACAGCAAATCGGCACGCTATACATCGTCGCCACGCCCATCGGCAATTCCCGGGATATGAGCGAGCGCGGCAGGGAGATCCTCGAGACGGTGGACATCATCGCGGCGGAGGACACCCGCCGCAGCGTGGTGCTGCTCAACAAGCTGGGCATCCGCAACGACCTCTCCGCCAACCACAAGTTCAACGAGCACGGCAAGGCGAAGTGGTTCTTATCCCAGCTGCTCGACGGCAAGAGCATCGCCGTCATCACCGACGCGGGCACGCCCTGCATCTCCGACCCCGGCAACGAGCTCATCAAGACCGCCATCGAAAACGGCGTGCGCGTCGTCGGCGTCCCCGGCGCCTGCGCGGCGGTCACGGCGCTGTCCATCTCCGGCTTCGACCTCTCCACGTTCTTCTTCTACGGCTTTTTTCCGCGGGAGAATGCCGAC
>JAFSXP010000109.1 GCA_017443965.1 Oscillospiraceae bacterium | reverse complement strand
CGTCGGTCGTTTTTGCTTTGAAGCTGTAATTCTGCACCAACCAGCGATAGCGGCCGTAGCTCTTTTGGCCGAGCGTGAACGGGACGGTTTTTCCCGTGCGCACGTATGTCACGATCTTTGTGATCTCGTCCATCGGCTTAGCGCCGAGATAGGTCGCCAGCGTCATATCGAATGAGATCTTGTCCGGATTCAACCCGGTGAATTCGACCATGCCGACGCGACCGTGCCGCTGGTGCGTCGAATACCGTCCGGATCCGCTCCACTGGAAATTGTCAATCGTCTTAATAACGTTGTCAGAGACTTCAAAAACAACATCGCCGAGACATCCGATCATGCGCTGATCCCTCCTAATACAAAACCGTCCGCGTCGAGGATCGGCAGGTACAGCACCACGACCGTGTCGTTGACCTTCGGCATCCACGCGCCGAGCGTCGAGTCGCCGTGCGTATGCTCGCCCGCCTCCGAAGCGCTGCCGCCGCCCGTGTAGGTATCCTGAATAGAGTGTGTATGCTTCCCGGCGTTCTTTACCGTCAGAGCTGCGCCGACGTGCTGCAGCACAGGAAGCCAGCCGGAGGTCTCGTCCGCGTTCGGGAATTTCACGCGCGCCATCTTCTTGGCGTCGTCGGTATCGGTCACGAATCCGATCTGCACGAGCCGCTGAACGATCAGTTCCAATTCGCGATCCATCAATGCCCCTCCAATACCTTTCTGCCGGAGAACTTCGTCGTTGCTCCGCTGCTGCCGACGGAGTGCACGACGGTTTTGCCGATATACTTTCCGTCGAACGCGCCCCAGCCGGACACTTCGACCGTCGCACCAGCCACGAGCGTCGGATCAAACGGGAACGAGAATTCCGCGGTCTGCGAATATTTGTTATGCAGCCGCAGCCGCATTGCCGCAAGCTTCTGCGCTTCGCCGATGTCCGCGACCTTTGCCGTCACTTCCAACTGCTGGTTGGAAGTGTTGTCGGCCTTGTAGTCTTCGATGTAGGCGATGCCCTCAATCAGTTTCCCGTTCGGCGGCGTGTACCGCACCCGGCACGACTGATACTGCGCGTCGGCCTTCCCGATCTGAAACGCATACTTTGTGTAGGAGCCGTCGCCCTTGAAGATCTTCCGGACGGCGGTCTTTTTCTCGTATGCCGCCTGATCGAACAGTACGAGGATCTTGTTTGTCGCCTTGAGCGATATCCCCGCATTATGGCACAGACGCCGCAGAAATTCGATGTCGCTCTCCGTGGATTGCTCGACGCGCGCATAGTACGGATCGGCGGCGCAGGAAAACATGAGCGTCATCCCGTTTGCCGTCGCCATCTCGTTTGCGATCTTGGAAAGGTTGAACGCCTCCCAGGCTTTGGTTTTCTTCGTCTGCCGGATCGTTGCAGAGTACGGCAGCGATGTCGCCTTGATCGTGATTGTCGCGGGCGGTCCGTCCGCTTTGACGCTATCCAATTCGAACATACCGCAGTCCAGGACAGCGTCTTTGCCGTCGCTGCTCCTGTTGACGCTCGTGATCAAAGCCTCAATCGTCAGCGCGGACCGCAGCGTGCTCGTCTTTTCGGTCTTTTTGTCCGTGCTCGAGCTTTTCTTGGTTGTCGCGACCGGAGCCGCACCGGACACCTCTTTGATGTATGCAGCGCTGACGTACGCCGCCTTACCCTTGTATTCGGTTGACGCCCATCCGTCCTTGATCTCCGAGACGAGGATCTCCGTGCCGCAGGACAGCGCACCGTATTTGGAGCTTTTCGTCGACGGGCCGCTACGGACGTTCAGGCCGATCTTCGGCGTGACGCGGTACTTCTTCGCCGTGGTCTTCTCGCCCTCGGGCGTTACGGTTGACGCCGCCGCGGTGACGGCGTCGTTCAGCCACTTTTCCGCCCATACGCCGTCGCGATCGTGGATCTTGATCTGCAGATCGTCGGTCTCGTCGCTTTCGTTGTCCGTGTAGGTCAGGGACAGCAGATACGGCGTCATCTGCTGCGTGATGTCCACGCCGTCAAACGCCACCGTCAAATCTGTCCGCCGTGCAAGATCAGGGCTGCTCATCCGACCACCTGCTTCCACGGAGGCAGCGCGGACGCATCGGGCAGCTCCTCAATGTCCGGGATCGTCAACACGACGCCCGCAGGAAAGAGATACGTTCCGAGGTGCTGCCGATTCGCCATCATCAGAGCGTCCGTGAGATCGGTGCTGCCGAGTTCCTTGTAGGCGATCCCGTCCCACATGTCGCCCTGAATGGTCGTGTACGTTCTGCTCATCGGTACGCCATCCTCTCTTTGTTGTAGCCTCGCTCCTCCATGACGGCAATCACGCGCTCGGCGAATTCCTCTCCGTAGGCATTCAGCCGCTCGACCGTATCCGCGGAGGCGTCGCCGTCCACGCGGATCGACACGTCAACGTTGACCGGAGCATAGACGCTGTGATCTCCTCCGGCGGCAGTGACGTCTGCGCCGCGCGGCGACAGCACGGAAGCTGTTTCGCGCGCATTGAGCACCTGCTCGCCGCCGCGGAAGTAGACCAGCTCCGGGCCGTTCTCGCCGACCAGGTGAACGCCGGCCTCGGCGTTCGTCGTGCCGGAAGCGTAGCCTTCCTCTCCACCGGTTCCGGAATAATCCTTCGTCGGAGCCTTGACGGCCAGCGCCAGGCGTGCCTGTCTAGCTATTTCGGCGTACGCTGCATAAACGCTGCGAGCTTTATCTTTGGCTGCTGCTATATAACTGTCAAGGGTGTCCCTTGCAACATCTGCAGCTTCGGTGCCAAAGTCCATGCCTTCGATTTGTTTCGAAAGTTCTTTTTCGAGATCAGCAACCTGCTCCGGAATTCCGGACGTGACCGTCGCAATCCCCTCCGAAGCGGCCTGCATGCTGTCGTGCATCTGCTGGTATTTTTTAACCATTGCGCGCAGCTCTTCATCGGAAGCCTGCGCCATACCAGCAATGGCCGAAACGGATTTCTCGCTGCCGTCCGCGAAGGAGGCGATAACCTCGCTCAATCCCTCAATCTCGCCGGTTCGGTCTCCGAGAGCTGCAAGGTTGTCGTTGTACTTATTCCAGTAGTTGATCTGACTGTCGAGCGCGTTGTTGATTGAGGCTGCGGTTG
>JAFSXP010000108.1 GCA_017443965.1 Oscillospiraceae bacterium | reverse complement strand
GGCAATCCTGTCGGATTACCCGCATTTTTAATGCAGTATTGGCGGAAAAGGGCGGCTCAAAACCTACAATATCCCTAATCCGCACCGCCCTTTGGGGGAGGTGCCGAGCGGAGCGAGGCGGAGGGGGTTGCGCAGAAGTACGATACTGCGCCGTTCACCCCCTCAGGCGCTTCGCGCCAGCTCCCCCGGAGGGGGCGCTTACCGCTGCGGCGGGATACGCCCTACAAAAATGGTTTACATAATCTCGATATCCGTGTACTTGGCGAACAGGCGCAGCGCGTCTTCGACTTCGGCGTAGACCAGCGCGTAGTGGTTGCCGCCGAGGTATTCGGAGAACGCCGCTATCGGCGTGTCGAGCGAGATCTGCGTCATCGGGTAGACGGCGCAGCCCATCTCGCGCAGAGGCGCCATCTCGCCGGTCGCCGTGCCGGCGGCGCGGTGCAGGGCAAGCCTTCCGCCCGGGAATTTCAGCAGGCGCGCCAGCGTCAGCTTTCCGGGCTTGAAGAAGCTCGTATTCGTCAGATAGCCGCCCTCGCCGCCGACCTTGGCGCACGCGCCCATGCAGAGACTGCACGGCGCCATGCCGCAGGCGCCGACCTTCACGCAGCCGTCCTCCAGCAGACGCAGATCGACGTAAGCGGAATTTGCGTCCGCAAGGTAGTGCAGCAGAAGCTGCGTCAGCGTCACGGGCACGTCCGCCTCGCACGAGGTGATGACCTCGTCGCCGAGCAGCGACAGCGGCAGGCAGCCGGTCAGCCCGAACGTCTGGCTGAACTCGGTGTGGCAGCGCATATTGACCGCGTGCAGACCGTATTCGCGCACGTAGCCGCGCAGCGCCGCCGTCATGCGGATGATCGCATCACGCTTGCCGCCGGGGTCGCCGCGCAGCTTCGCGCTGACAAGCGACTCCGCCTCGCGGTATGCCTCATCCGTAACGGCGTTCATCCGCGCGATCAGCTCCGAGCCGTCGGTCGTCCAGATCTCCGTGCCGAAGCGCCGCCGCAGCACGGACAGATCGAACCCCGCCGACGTGATGCCGTTGAAGTTGTGCCCGAAGAACATCATGCGCGTGTGCGCCAGCAGACGGATCGCCCGCGCCGCCGCCAGCAGCGCGCGGAGCTTCTTCTCGTTCGCGCCGGACAGTCCCTCGTCGGGCAGGTACGACATCCACTCGCAGGGGACGCCCATTTCCTGCAGACTGCCGCGCAGCGCCGCCGAGGCGGGCAGCGACGACATCTCCAGCGTCTCGCCCTTGTGGGAAAACTGCCCCACGCACCAGACGAGGATCGGCTTGCCGAAAAACGCCCTTGCCGCAAGGCACGCAAGCCGCGGCTCCGACCACGTTGCGGGGAACAGCACCGCCAGATCGTAATTCGCGGCGTTGTATTGCGCGGCGGCTTTTTCCGCCTCATCCGCGCTGCAGATCAGCGGCGAGACCTCGACCTCTGCGCCGCAGCGTTCCAGCACCTGCTTTGTCTTTTCGACGTGCTGCGCCGCGACGTCGAGCTCGTAGCCGTCGCAGTAGAACGGCAGCAGCAGGCAGCTTGGCCTTCGCAGCGTCATGCGATCTCCCCCGCAATGCCGCGCAGGAACTTCGCGGTCTCGGCAAGCGTCGTCAGACGGTCGCCGGGCAGCCCGCACTCCAGATTCATGTAGCCGCTGAAGCCGATCTGATTGAGCGCCTTGAACGCGGATTTCCAGTCGGTGTGGCCGTAGCCCGGGGCGAGACGGTTGCTGTCGCCCAAATGGACGTGACGGATCCACTTGCCGCTGTCGAGGATCGCCTGTTCGATGTTGTCCTCCTCGATGGCGACGTGGAAGAAGTCACAGATCAAGCCCATGTTCTTCGTGCACTTGGGATCGGCTTTTTCCAGCATCGCCGCGCAGTCGCCCAGCCGCGTCAGATAGCGCGTCTCATAGCGGTTGCAGGACTCCACCAGCATGTAAGCGCCGTCTTGGACGGTCGCGCCCAGCTCGTTGATGATGTCCACAAACACCTTCTGCTCGTCTTCCGGCATCGTCTGATACGGATTGAACAGCGGCAGCGGATCCTGCGTGCGGTATTCGTACTCCATCTCGGTGATCGCGCCGAGCTGATTCGCCACGGCGATCGACCGCTTGTACAGCTCGATGGTGTCGCGCTGGATCTTCGGGTCCTTGTCCATTAGGTGCCCGTAGATCGGACCGGTGAACACGAACTCGCACGGCTGGATGCCGGTCTTCGCCTTGAGCTGCAGCATCTCGTCGAGGTATTCGTCCTTCCAGTCGGGATAGTCGCAGAAGATCGCCATGCCGTCGTAGCCGAGCTCGCGCAGCTTGTGGCCCTTCTCGGTCAGCGTCTTGCCGGGCACCATATTGTCGGTGCAGGAGAGTTTGATTTTCATCGGAGCATTTCCTTTCTTTTTGAAATTTGCCGCGGGACGAACGCCCCGCGGCAAACAGGCAATTTTATCAGTATTTCTTCTGCAGCATCTTTTCGCGGATCAGCTTCGCAAAGCCGACGCCGCTGCCGGTGGCGATCACTTCGTCGACTTCCTTGTCGTCCAGGCTGTCGGCAATGGCGCCGAGCGTCTCGATCCACTCGATGCCCTCTTCCAGCGCGTCGCGACCGTCCTCGCGGTACGGATACTGGTCGAACGAGAACCAGCTGTCGTAGCCGAGGCGCTTGACCCAGTACAGATACTCCATCGTCTCGATCGGGTGGATCGTGCCGGCGATGCAGTCGTCGTCCCAGTAGCCGTAGTTGTCGTTGACGTGGCAGTGGAACAGTTTGTCGCCGTACATCTTCAGAACCGCAGCCGCCTCGGCGGGGTTCTCGATGCCCATCAGCGAATGGCCGAAGTCCAGCGTCACGCCGAGGTTTTCGGCGCCGATCTCCTTGACCATCAGCAGCGTGGTCGCGGCGTCGGACATGAACGAACGCATCTTCGGCTCGCGCGGCTTATACTCGATGGAGATCTTGATGTCCTTGCGGTGGTTGCAGCACTCCTTGATGCCCTCCTGGATCCAGGTGCGCTCTTTGACGTAGTCGGTGGTGAACGGATAGTCGTAGCCGTCCTGCCCGTTCCAGACCGTGACGATCTCGCCGCCAAGGTCGGCGCAGATGTCCATCATGATCTTGGTGTCGCGGACCGCCTGCTTGCGCAGTTCGGGATCCTTCGACGAGAACGCGCCGTGTCCCCACTTGCGCTGCGCGAAGTAGTCGGGGATGATCGACACGAGCTGCAGCCCGTGATCCTCGATCAGGTCCTTCATGTGCTCGGCGTTCTGCTCGGTGATGTGCCAGGTGCCGCACAGCTCGCAGCCGGTGATCTTCTTGACGGATTTCGCACGGTCGAATAACTGCTCGACGGAATAGTCGTCGTTATAGCCGCACGCCATGTACCGGTCGGTGAACTGGCCGACGTTGCTGAGTTCTACGGAATACTTTCTTTTCATGGGAAAAACTCCTTTCGGTTACAACGTTGTAAAGGTCATGCTTTACTTTACCACATTTTCCCGAAAAAGTCAACGGGCAATTTTGCCCGCGCGATCGGGCGTTGACTTTTTTCACGCGACGAATTATAATGATTTAGAACATGTGCAGACTGTCTGCGGCGGTTACACCGTTTTCGAAAAACGGTTGCGCCGCGGCGGAGAGGAGAGGGCAAATGAGCAATGTGACGATCAAATCCATTGCCAACAGACTGGGGATCTCGTTTTCCACGGTCTCCAAGGCGCTGAACGGCGATCCCAACGTCAGCGAAAAAACGCGCGAGCTCGTGGCAAAGACCGCACAGGAGATGCACTACACGCGCAACGTCTTTGCGCAGAGCCTGCGGCAGAAGGGCTCGAAGACCGTCGCGATCCTGCTCAACGACATCGACGTGCCCGCCTACGGCGAAATGGTCGCGGCGATCTCGTCCGAGCTTGCCGCCTACGGCTACACCACGCTGATCGCCGACGCGCGTTACAGTCTCGATCTGGAGCGCAGCAGCATCCAGACCATGCTCGGCTGGATGCCCGAGGCGGTCATCGTCTCACCGGCGGATCCCGCGTCCGAGTCGATGAAGCTCCTTGCCCCGCTGTCCGACCGCACGCTGGTGCTCGGCAGCGTCGAGGGCGCGGACGTCAGCTCGCTTGAGGTCGACCACCGTCTGGCGGGCTTCCTCAGCGCCGAGTATATGCTCAAATGCGGCGTGAAGAACAACCTGATCTTCGGCGGCCCGATGGGCTATCAGTCCAGCGAGCTGTTCCTCGCCGGCGTCAAAGACGCATACACGAAGTACGGCGTCGAACTGCGCGACGATGCGGTCTACCGCTTCCGTCCCGAGATCGCGGCGGCGCACGATCTTTTCTGCGATCTGTGGCGGCAGCAGCCCGGACTTTGCGAGGGCGTGATCTGCTTCTGCGACTCCATGGCGCTCGGCATCTACAAGGCGGCGGCTGAGCTGGGACTTACCGTCCCGGACGACATCAGCGTGATCGGCTATGACGACAGTCCGATCCACGATTTCACCGCGCCGCCGCTCACCACCATCCACATGCCGAAGGATCTTGTGGCGAAGAACTGTACGCAGTACGTTCTCGACCTGCTCCTCGGCGGAAATACACAAACGCGCACGTATCTGCTCCGTCCGTTTTTGCACGAGCGCGGCAGCGTACGGCAAACTCAGGGGGAATCGAAATGAAAAAAACCGTAAGAAGTCTCGTCACAGTGCTGCTGATCGCGGCGCTGCTGCTCGGCGTGCTGCCGCTCGTCAGCGCTGCCGAACCGGCGAAGGAGACGTACAACGACCTGCAGACCGCGGTCTGCGAGACGGCGCTGGCGTATCTGCACCGCGGCCACAGCGTGCAGTATGACTCCATCGCCATCACCGAGCAGGGCAAGTATTTAGGCGACGGCGGCGACATCCGCGAGACCGACTGGACCTCGCCCGAGGACGCCACGCCGGACAACGTGATGTTCTCCGTCTGCTCGGCGTACTGCTTCGAGACGTACTATGACGCGTTCGGCTATCAGATGCTGGGCGATCCGCTGAGCTGCAAGACGAACAATCTCTGCAACATCCCCGCGGACGATCCGATCTGCGTGGTCAAATACGACGCCACCGGCAAGGACACGAGTAGCAAGGTCATCCCCGACCGCGATCAGGCGCTGAAGGCGGCGCAGGCGGCGCTGCAGCCCGGCGACTGGGTCGTCGCGCACCTGGGCGAGAGCGGCCACGCCATGCTCTACATCGGCACCTACGCCAGTGAAAAGCCGTCCGTCATCCACTGCGCCGGCAAGAAGTATTCGGTGGACACCGGCATCGACATGGTGGAAGGCGGCGCCGGCGCGATCCACAACGGCGGCGCGATCCGCATTGACCCGATCGACACGTTCCTGTTTGCCGACAACCCCGGCTACGCCATGAACAAGGCGGAGCGCATCGTCATCCTGCGGCCGCTGAACGTGCTGAAGGCGTCCGACCTGACGGAAAACGCCAAGGCGAGAATGAAATACAAGGGTCTCGACATTGAGCGCAGCGCCTCCGTCAGCCGTCTCGGCGCGGTCGAGCAGGGCGCCGACGTCACCGTGACGATCGCGCTCAAGAACTGGTCCGCCGAGGAACTCAAGGGCGTGCCCGTCAGCGAGACGATCCCGGCGACCGGCAAGCTGAAGGCGGGCTCGATCACCGGCGGCGGCACCGAGTCCGGCGGCACGGTCAAGTGGACGGTCAACATCCCCGCGGGCGAGACCGTCACGCTGACCTACGACGTTACCGCCACGGGCAAGCGCGGCGAAACGCTGTACCTGTCCGAGGGCAGCGTCGGCGGCATCCGCTCGAACAAGATCCCCATCCGCATCGGCGGCAAGGGGCTGACGGCGGAGCAGTGCGAGAAACTGCTGAAGATCGAGGACTACAAGAAGGACCTGCAGGGCAAGGGCTACTGGAACAACGAGTTCATCAACGCGGCGTACACCGTGCTGCTCGGCATCGATCCGCAGATCCCGGCGATCTCCGCCATCCCGAAAAATCTCTACGACCGCAGCAAGATCGAGGGCGCGACCACGCAGATGTATACGCTGAAGCAGACGATCCCCGCGGAGTACGCCAAGGTCGGTCAGATGATGATCGACAACTACCACGGCGGCGTTCTGGTCAAGACCGGCGGCAACGGACATCTGCGCTTGCTGGACGCGGCAAATCAGGACTACCTGCAGCCCGGCGACGTCGTGATGGGCGGCAGGAACGTCTTCGCCGGCAAGAGTTCCGAACTGTATACCTACCTCTACCTCGGCGACAATAAGGTCGCGTATCTGGAGGGCGACAAACTGAAGACCGGCAACGCCAGCAAGGCGCTCATCAAACTGCTGTCTTACGACTATTTCGTCGGTCTGCGCCCGATGCAGGCGTATGACGATTTGACCGTCGAGGCGAAAGCGGGCGCGAAACTGCCGTTCACCGACGTGAAAGAGGCCGACTGGTTTTACACCTACGTGAAGGACCTCTACAACGACGGCACCGTCAACGGCATGACGCCGACGACGTTCGTCCCGAAGGGCAACCTGACCTACGGACAGGCGCTGAAGCTGATCGTCTGCGCGCTCGGTCACGGAGAGCAGGCATCGACCGGCGGTCACTGGGCGAGCGGCTATCTGAAGTTCGCGCAGGACAAGGGCTGGATCACGGGCAACGTTGATCTGAACGGCAACGTGACAAGGCTTGCGTTCTGCCAGATCGCCGCGAAGGCGAAGAACCTGACCGAGCAGCCTGCGTCGAATCCGTTCAAGGACACCAGCGATACCGCGGTGCTGGCGCTGAATAAAGCGGGCGTGATCAACGGCATGAGCGCGGACACGTTCGATCCGTCGGGACTTCTGACGAGAGCGCAGATCAGCAAGATCATTTGGACGCTGAGAGGCGTGTAAGAGAATTGCAAAAAACCGACCTCGAAAGAGGTCGGTTTTTTAGTAGTCAGATGCCAGAGGTCAGTAGTCAGAAATCAGAGCCAAAACCTCCATCCTTTGGGGGAGGTGGACAGGTTATCATTTGAAGTGCAACACTGAGAAAAACAAAAGAAGACAACATGACACCCAATCGTGTAGAATG
>JAFSXP010000107.1 GCA_017443965.1 Oscillospiraceae bacterium | reverse complement strand
GTGCCGCGCCGCAGCGCAGCGCTTCCGGCGCGCAGCGCGCCGAGCGCGCGGTAGTGCGCCGTGAGGGAGGCGTCCGCGCTTCCCCACGGGAAGAACGCGCGGTTGAACGGGTCCTTGCAGCCCTCCAGCCCCGCCTCGTCGCCGTAGTAGATCGCGGGCATGCCGGGCAGCGCGTACTGGAGCGCCGAGGCAAGCCGCAGCCGACGCAGTCCCTCCTGCCGCTGCTCTGGCGTGAGGATATGCGCCGCCATCTGCTCGCGCGTGCCGGAAAACGGCGCCGTAAGCTCCGTCAGCGCGCGGGAGACGTCGTGGCTGGAAAGCAGCGTCATGCAGCAGTCCAGCGCCTGCTTGGGATAGTTCTCGACGATCGTCTCCACGGCGCGGCGCAGCGCCGTGCCGTCGTCCTCGCCGCGGCAGAAGCGCACGATCGCTGCGCGCCACGGGTAGTTCATCACGCCGTCCAGCTCGCCGTCCGTAAAGTAGCGGCGGCGGACGCCGTAGGCGATCTTGTTCGAAGCATCCTCCCACACCTCGCCCAGCAGCAGCGCGTCGGGCTTCAGCTCGCGCAGCCGTCTGCGCAGCCGCGCCACGAAGGCGTCCGGCAGCTCGTCGACCACGTCCAGCCGGAAGCCGTCCGCGCCGAGCCGCAGCCACTTGGCGACAACGCTGTCCCCGTCCTCGATGATGTAGTTTACATAACTCTCGTTCGTCTTATCGACGGCGGGGAGCGTCGGGAAGCCCCACCAGCCGGTGTATTGGTCGGGATAGTGCTGAAAAACGTACCACGAACGGTACGGCGAATCGGGGTCGGAGTACGCGCCGTGCCCGAAGATCCCCTCGCGGTCGAAGTAGACGCTGTTGCTGCCCGTGTGCGAAAACACGCCGTCCAGCAGCACGCGCATCCCCAGTTCGTGTGCAGATTCACAGAGTGCGGCGAAATCCGCCTCCGTGCCGAGCATCGGATCGATGCGCTTATAGTCGCAGGTATCGTAGCGGTGGTTGGAGTACGCCATGAAGATCGGGTTGAGATACAGCACGTCCACGCCGAGCGACCGCAGATACGGCAGTTTGGATCGGATGCCCGCCAGATTGCCGCCGAAAAAGTCGTTGTTCAGCACCTTGCCGTGCTCGTCCGGTTTCCAGTCCGGCATTTCCCGCTCGCTCGCGTGGACGGTGTACGGCTGCAGTTTGTCGCGGCAGTCGCACGATCCCACGCGGCAGAAGCGGTCGGGCAGGATCTGATACAGCACCGCGCCGCGCGCCCAGTCCGGCGCAGGATAGCGCACCGACACACAACTGATCTGCCACTCGTCGCCCGCCTCCATGTTGGTATCGCGCTCGCCGAAGCGGAACAGGCGGAACCGCTCGTTCTGCGTGGTGATGGCGAACCGGTAGAAGAACAGATCGGGGGCGTCGAGCGAAAATTCGCCACGCCAGCGCTCATAGTCTCCCTCCCGCGCCTCCACGGAAAACGGCACGGCTCTCTCCTCCCCCGTGCGGTCGCAGCGCAGGATCAGCTCCACACGCCTTGTGAGGATCCGCACGGGGATGCGGATGCGCATAACGCAAACCTCCCCCGGCACGAGCGTGCCGGAGGGGGTTTTGTATTCCTGTTTTTTGCTGTCAAACAGGATGCGCATCGGTCACAGTCCCCAGATCTCGTCCGCGTACTGCCTGACCGCGCGGTCGGCGGAGAAGACGCCCGCCTCGGCGATATTCACAAGCGACATCTGTGTAAAGCGCTTCGTGTCGGGATACGCCGCGGAGACTTCGCGCTGCGCGCGGGCGTAGTCGGCGAAGTCGGCGACGGTCATATAGCAGTCCGCCGCGCCGAAGCGGTCGGTCAGCAGCGACGCGACGATATCGTCGAAGCGCTGTCCGAGCACGCCGGAGGTCAGCATCTGCAAAACGCGCTCAAGCTCCGGCGTGAGGAACTCCCGCGGGCTGTAGCCGCGCTTCCACAGCGATTCCACCTCGTCGGCGTGCAGGCCGAACAGGAACATATTCTCCTCGCCCACCTGGTCGCAGATCTCGACGTTCGCGCCGTCGAGCGTACCGATGGTGACCGCGCCGTTGATCATCAGCTTCATGTTGCCGGTGCCGGACGCCTCCTTGCCGGCGACGGAGATCTGCTCGGACAGGTCCGCGGCGGGGATGATGATCTCCGCCAGCGACACCTTGTAGTCCTCGATGAACACGACCTTCAGCTTGTCGCGCACGGCAGGATCGGCGTTGACCAGATTGGACACCGCGACGATCAGGCTGATGATCTGCTTCGCGCGGATATAGCCGGCGGACGCCTTCGCCGCAAAGACGAACGTGCGCGGCGTGAACGGCGCGGCGGGGTTATCCTTGATCTGCAGGTACAGCGAAAGGATGTGCAGCACGTTGAGAAGCTGCCGCTTATACTCGTGCAGACGCTTGATCTGCACGTCAAACAGGCTGTCGGGATCGACCAGTACGC
Organism: Oscillospiraceae bacterium; assembly: GCA_017443965.1. Lineage (GTDB taxonomy): Bacteria > Bacillota > Clostridia > Oscillospirales > Oscillospiraceae > RGIG3566. Next base: position 3,571 of record JAFSXP010000107.1, on the reverse strand, counting down.
CGTTTTTGTCGGCGATCAGCTTGGCGAGCCGCACCTTGTTTTCGCGCTTGATGCGCGCAAGCTCGGCAAGCACCTTCTTGTCGTTTCGGTGCTTCAGCAGCTTTTCCAGCTCGACCGCGTCCTTCGTGAAGCCGTCGCCGATCAACTCTTTCAAAAAGCCGGTCAGCGCGGGATTCGACTGGCAGAGCCAGCGCCGGTACGCGATGCCGTTCGTGACGTTGAGGAAGCGGTCCTCGTCCAGCACGAAGTAGTCGTGGAAGATGCCGTTTTTCAGGATCGCGGTATGCAGCGCGCTGACGCCGTTGACCTTATGGCACGCGGCAAGGCAGAGATTTGCCATGCGCACCTCGCCCTTCGCGATGACCGCCATGTACTCCAGCTTTGCATGGTCGTCGCCGTAGACGGCGTGGAGTTTCTCCATCAGCCGGCGGTTGATCTCCTCGACGATCGTGTAGATGCGCGGAAGCTGCTCGTTAAAGAGGTCGATCTTCCAGCGCTCCAGCGCCTCGGACATGACGGTGTGGTGGGTGTAGCTGAGCGTGCGGCAGGTCAGGTCCCACGCCTCATCCCAGCCGTAGCCGTGCTCGTCGATCAGCAGACGCATCAGCTCCGGCACGCAGAGCGCCGGATGCGTGTCGTTGATGTGGATGGCGACCTTGTCGGGCAGGTTCTCCAGCGTCTTGTACTGCTTGAGATGCGCCGCCAAAATGCTCTGCAGCGACGCCGACACCAGCAGATACTGCTGCTTCAGGCGCAGCCGCTTGCCGGAGATGTGATCGTCCGCGGGATACAGCACCTTGGAGATCGTCTCCGCCATGGTGTTTTCCTCCAGCGCGCGGACGTAGTCGCCGCGGGAGAACGCCGCCATGTCGAAGCTCTGCGGCAGCTTGGCGCTCCACAGCACCAGCCGGTTGACCGCCTTGCCGCCGTAGCCGGAAATGTACATATCGTGCGGCACGGCGCGGACCGTCTCATAGCCGACGTGCGCCACCTTGAAGCGGTCGCCGTCCATCCACTCGTGCGTCTCGCCGCCGAAGTGCACCTCAACCGCGTCGTCCTCGCGTGCCTGCAGCCAGACGCCGCCCATATCGAGCCAGTTGTCGGGAAATTCCATCTGCCAGCCGTCGACGATCTTCTGACGGAAGATGCCGAACTCGTAGCGGATGGAAAAGCCCGTCATCGGCAGATCGAGCCCCGTCGCGCTGTCCATGTAGCACGAGGCGAGCCTGCCGAGACCGCCGTTGCCCAGACCCGCGTCCGGCTCCAGAGCGCACAGCCGCTCCAGCGAGAAGCCGTAGCCTTCCAGCAACTCCTTCGTCTGGTCGAGGATGCCCATATTGTAAAGGTTGTTGCGCAGCGACGTGCCGACGAGAAACTCCATCGACATGTAATAGACCTGCTTGCGCTCCTTGGCGCGCACCTCCTTCTGGAAGGCGCGGCGGCGCTCGGCAAGCAGCTCGCGCGTCGTATCGCACACGACCTTATATGCCTGCTTTTCGGTCGCCTCTTCGAGTCCGCAGCCGAACATACGGCTACAGGACTGCCGGAATAATTCTTTCAGTTCGCCGGTTTTCATACGATTTTTTGTTCCTCTTACTTTCCTGTGAGATTGCGGTAAAGCTCCAAATAACGCCTTGCGGGCGCTTTCCAACTGAGATCGAGTTCCATGTCCCGTTTGCGCAGCGTTTTCCACGCCTCGGGCGTATCATAGTACACCGCGAGCGCACGGTCGATGGCGGCGAGGAAATCGTCGCCGTTGTAGCTCTGGAACGTAAAGCCTCTGCCCGTCTCGCCCTCGTAGGGGGTGACGGTGTCCTTCAGACCGCCGACGGCGTTGACCACCGGCACCGCGCCGAACCGCATGGCGATGAGCTGGCTCAGACCGCACGGTTCGCTCTTCGACGGCATCAGGTAGACATCCGCACCCGCGTAGATGTGATCGGCAAGCGCGCTGTTGAATTGCAGCAGCGACGCGACGCGCCCGGGATAGCGAACCTGCAGCGTCTGCAAAAAATCCTCATACTGCTGCTCGCCCGTGCCGAGCACGACAAGCTGCACGCGGCGCTCCATCAGCCGGTCGGCTATGTAGGTGAGCAGGTCGATACCCTTGTGGGAGGCGAGCCGCGTGACCATGGCGAGCAGCGCCGTGCCCTCATCCTCCGCAAGCCCGATCTCCTTTTGCAGCGCCTTCTTGCAGGCGCGCTTGCCGTCTTCCGCGGTGGCGGAGGTGTAGGGCGACGGTACGTTTTTGCCGCGCGGATCGCACGACGCCTCGTCGATGCCGTTCGTGATGCCGCTCAGCTTATAGCCGTACTGCCGCAGCACGCTGTCCATCCCGTGCGAATAGTAGGGATAGCGCAGCTCCTCGGCGTAGGACTCGGACACGGTCGTGACCGCGTCCGCCATCACGATCGCCGCCTTCATGAAATTGGCGGCGTCGCCGAAGCGCAGCACGTCGGAATATTCGGCGGGCAGACCGAGCACATCCATGTTGAAGCAGTCGTCCACCCAGCCCTGGTATTCGACGTTGTGGATGGTGAAGACGCTCTTCGTCTCCGGGAACGTGCCGGCGTACTCGCTTTTCAGCAGCAGCGGGATCAGCGCCGTCTGCCAGTCGTTGCAGTGGACGACGTCGGGCCGGAACGACACCGCCGCCAGACACGCCAGCGCCGCCTTGCTGAAAAAGGCGTACCGCTCGCCGTCGTCGTTTTCGCCGTAGATGCGGGTGCGGTCAAAATACTGCTCGTTGTCGACGAAATAGACCTGCAGCCGCTTTTTGCGGCTCTTGAGGCGGAACAGTCCCACGTGGCACTGCCGCCACGCCAGATTGACGGCGAAACTGGTGATGAACTCCGTCTTGTATGCGGGATTGTGCTTGATCGCGCCGTGATACGGCAGGATCAGCGCCACCTCGCAGTCCGGCAGCGCGCTGAGCGCGGCGGGCAGCGCCTGCGCGACGTCGCCCAGCCCGCCGGTCTTCAGGAACGGCGCCGCCTCCGAGGCGGCAAAAGCAATTTTCATACGGTGGCTCCTTTTCTGACGTAAAGGGGATGCTCGGGCGAGCCGGCAAGCCGCGCATACGGCCGCACGGTCACGTCCTTATCGAGTATCACGCACTGCAGGTCCGCGCCCGCGCCGATCTTACAGCCCTGCATGACGACGCAGCCTTCCAGCCGCGCGCCTTTTTCGACCGTGATCTCGCGAAACAGCACCGAGCCGTGGCAGCAGCCGTCAAGCTTGGAGCCGTCCGCCGCGATGCAGTCGGTGATCTGTGCGTTTTCTCCGTAGTGCGTCGGCACCTCGTCGCGCGGCTTGGTGTAGATCGGGATGTCCGTTCGGAACAAGCCGTGCCGTACCTCGGGCTTCAGAAGCGCCATGTTGCTCTCATAGTACTCCTGCAGGTCCTCGCTGAACAGCGCCACGCCCTCGAACGGCCAGACGTTGACGGACACCGTGCCGGCAACGTAGCCCGCCATGATGAAATCCCGCTCCAGATGGTACTTGCCGTGCGGCGCGGTATCGCGGATCACGCGGATCAGCAGCTCGCGCGAGACGACGAACATGCCCATGC
>JAFSXP010000008.1 GCA_017443965.1 Oscillospiraceae bacterium | reverse complement strand
TCGGCATCCGCCGCCCGAAGGGGCACGGCGTCACGGACCTGCAGGAGGCGCTTGCCGCCGCCGAGGAGCTGGGCTATCCCGTGCTGCTGCGCCCGAGCTACGTCATCGGCGGGCAGAACATGACGATCTCCCGCTCCCCGGAAACGACGGAAAAGTATATGCGCGGCATCCTTGCCGGCGGCATCGAAAACCCCGTGCTGATCGATAAGTATATGCCCGGCACGGAGCTGGAGGTCGACGTGATCTCCGACGGCGAGGACGTGCTGATCCCCGGCATCATGGAGCATATCGAGCGCGCGGGCGTGCACAGCGGCGATTCCATCGCTGTCTACCCGCCGTATAACCTCAGCGACAAATTCCTGCACCGCATCTGTGACGTGTCGCAAAAACTGGCGCTGGCGCTGGGTACCAAAGGCCTTGTCAACATCCAGTACCTGATCTACGAGGACGAACTGTACGTCATCGAGGTCAACCCCCGCGCTTCGCGTACCGTGCCGTACATCAGCAAGGTCACGAACGTGCCGATGGTCGATCTCGCGGCGCAGATCATGCTCGGCGCGAAACTGCGCGATCTCGGCTGCGGCACGGGACTGCACCCGACGCCGCCTTACTACGCGGTCAAGGTGCCGGTGTTCTCGTTTGAGAAGCTCAACGACGCGAACTCGATCCTCGGTCCCGAGATGAAATCGACGGGCGAGGTGCTGGGCATCGGCAAGACGCTGGCGGAGGCGATGTTCAAGGGACTGACCGCCGCCGGCTTCACCGTGCCGCAGACGCACGGCCACGGCGGCACGGGCGTGCTCATCAGCGTCGAGACGAACGACTACCAGGAAATTTTGTCGCTCGCGCGGCGGCTGCACGATCTGGGTCTGCGGCTTTACGCCACCGCCGGCACGGCGGCGGTGATCGCCTCGCTCGGCATCGAGGTCACGCCCGTGCTGAACGCCACGGAGTCCGACGCGATCTACCGCCTGATGGAGACGGGCGCGCTGTGCTATATCATCTACACCGGCGCGGTCAAGGACGCGACGATGGGCGACTATATCGCGCTGCACCGCCGCGCCATGCAGCTGGGCATCCCGTGCCTGACGTCGCTGGACACGGCGAACGCGCTGGCGGATATCATCGCCAGCCGCTTCACGCAGGAGAACACCGAACTGGTCGACATCAACCGCATGCGCACGGCGCGCAGGACGATCCCGTTCACCAAGATGCAGGACTGCGGCAACGACTATATCTTCATCGAAAACTTCGACGGCTCGATCACCTGTCCCGAATCGCTTTGCGTCAGCCTGTGCCGCGCGCATTACGGCATCGGCGGCGACGGCATCGTGCTGATGGAGAAGTCCGACGTCGCCGACGTGAAGATGCGCACCTTTAACCGCGACGGCAGCGAGGGGCAGATGGCGGGCAACAACATCCGCAGCGTCGGCAAGTACCTGTACGACAAGGGCATCGTCCGCCGCGAGACGCTGACGGTCGAGACCGGCGGCGGCGTACGCAGCCTGCGGCTTTTCCTGCGCGACGGCAAGGTCGGCTCCGTCGCCGTCGACATGGGCGCGGCGACGCTCAGGACGGCGGAGATCCCCGCGATCGCGCCGACCGATAAAATGATCTCCGCGCCGCTTATCGTGGCGGGCAGGGAATACCGCGTCACGTGCGTGAACGTCGGCAACCCGCACTGCGTCGTGTTCCTCGACGCGATCGACGCGCTCGATCTCGAGACGCTCGGACCGGAGTTCGAGTATCACGAAGCGTTCCCCGAACGTATCAACACCGAGTTCGTCCGCGTGGTCGACCGCACCAACCTGCGCAGGCGCGTGTGGGAGCGCGGCAGCGGCGAGACGCTTGCCTGCGGCACGGGCGCCTGCGCGGCGGTCGTTGCGGCGGTGGAGAACGGACTTTGCGACAAGGGCAAGGACGTCAAGGTCACGGTGCTGGGCGGCGAGATGACCGTCTGCGTCACGGACGAGACCGTGCTGCTGACCGGCGGCGCAAGCATCGTCTACGAGGGCACGTTCGAGTATTAAAAACCGAAAAAACGAACCTCGCGCCTTTCGGCGCGAGGTTCGTTTTTTCTTGCGCCGGAAACGCTTGTCTTGCTTGACTTTACGGGCGTGATTCGGTATAATTTCAGCAGGCAAAAAACGAATGAAAGGATGACTCGCAACATGATCTATTCTACCGAAGTGCAGCATATGTGCCCCGTCGCGAAGGGCGCGTATCACGGCCCGGCTCCCATCCCCGAGGAGGGCAAGTGGGTGCAGGCAAAGG
>JAFSXP010000007.1 GCA_017443965.1 Oscillospiraceae bacterium | reverse complement strand
CGGCGACAAGGTCACCGACAGCGAGAAGGCGCCCATCCGTTCCGCGATCGACGATCTGAAGGAGAAGCTGAAGGGCACCGACGTCGAGGCGATCAAGGCGGCGACCGACGCCGTGCAGAAGGCGTTCTACGCGATCAGCGAGAAGCTGTATCAGAACGCCGCGCCGCAGGGCGATCCCGCTGCCGCGGCAGGCGCGCAGGGCGCTGCGCCCGGAGACGACGGCGTGGTCGACGCGGACTACGAGGTCGTTGACGACGACAAGAAATGATCCACCCGATAGCTCCCCCTCCGGGGGAGCTGTCGCCGTAAGGCGACTGAGGGGGATCTTCCATTCCCACCAAGTGAGGTGAAACCCTATGGCAGATCAGAACAAACGCGATTATTACGAGGTCCTCGGCGTGGAGAAAAGCGCCTCCGACGACGAGATCAAACGCGCCTACCGCAAGATGGCGCAGAAATACCATCCCGACATGAACCCCGGCGACAAGGACGCCGAGGCGCGCTTCATGGAGGTCAACGAGGCGCACGAGGTGCTGTCCGATCCCGATAAGCGCGCCCGCTACGACCAATACGGCTTTGCGGGCGTCGATCCGAACTTCAATCCCAACGCCGGCTTCGGCGGCGGCTTCGGCGGCGGCGCAGGCTTCGGCGACATCTTCGGCGGCTTCGGCGATATCTTCGGCGACATCTTCGGCGGCGGCACACAGCGGCGTCCCAACGCCCCACAGAAGGGGCAGAACGTCGGCGCGCACGTGGAGATCACGTTCGAGGAGGCGGCGTTCGGCTGCAAGAAGGAGGTCATGGTCGGCAGGATCGAAGACTGCCCGACGTGTCACGGCAGCGGCTGCGCCGACGGCAAGTCGCCCGAGACGTGCGACCAGTGCCGCGGCACCGGCACCGTACGCGTGACGCGGCAGACCGCGTTCGGCGCGTTCGCGCAGACCTCCGCCTGCCCCAAGTGCGGCGGCACCGGCAAGATCATCCGCGAGCCGTGCCAGACCTGCAAGGGACGCGGCAAGGTGCGCAAGAATAAGAAGCTGGAGGTCTCCATCCCCGCCGGTATCGACGAGGGACAGTCCGTCCGCGTCCGCGGCGAGGGCAGCGCCGGCATGAACGGCGGACCCAGCGGCGACCTGCTGGTCGGCGTGGATATCCGTCCGCACAAGATCTTCAAGCGCGACGGCGCAAACGTGCTGTGCGAAATGCCCATCACGTTCGCGCAGGCGGCGCTGGGCGCGGAGGTCGAGGTTCCCACGCTGGACGGCGCCGTGCGCTACCGCGTCCCCGAGGGGACGCAGACCGGCACGACCTTCCGCCTCAAGGGCAAGGGCATCCCGTACGTCGGCTACAAAAACCGCGGCGACCAGTACGTCACCGTGACGGTCGAAACGCCGACGAAGCTCACCAAGGCGCAGAAGGACCTGCTCAAACAGTTCGACGAGTCCGTCGGCGACGGCGGGCACCCTAAAAAGAAGAAATTCTTTGGATAGCGAAATACCGCACCGCTTCGCGGCGCGGTATTTTTTGCATGACTTTGCGTATATTACGTAGTTTCGTGCAAATCTTTTCGTCCGATCGGGCAACGGTTGCATTTTCGCTGCGGAGCGGCTATGATCGGTTTTGAGTTCAGAAACGCGCGTGGGAAAGGAAGCGTTCGGCATGGATCAGCGGCAGACGGCGCGTAAATTTGAATACAAGTGGGTCATCGCCGCCATCGGCTTTGTGATGGTCGCGGTCACGCTCGGCTTCTGCAGCGGCAACAAGAGCCTGTACCTCAAGGCGATCACCGAGGCGCTCGGCTTCAAGCGCAGCCTGTTCACGCTCAGCGACAGCATCCGCTTCGTCACGACGGCGGTGCTCAATCTGCTGTTCGGCATTCTGATCATGAAGTTCGGCGCGAAAAAGCTGATCATCGCGGGCATTATTTCGCTGATCGTGTCGTGCATTCTGTACTCGGTCAGCGACACGCTGGGGCTTTTCTACGTCGGCGGCATGTTCCTCGGCATCGGGCTTGCGTGGTGCACCACCAGCATGGTCGGCTACGTCGTCGCCAAGTGGTTCAAAGAAAACCGCGGCACCGTCATGGGCGCGATCCTCGCCGCCAACGGGCTGGGCGTCGCCGTCTCCACGCAGATCATCTCGCCGATGATCCACGACGCCGCCGTCGCGGGCGGCTTCGGCTACCGCAACGCCTACCGGCTGACGGCGGTCATTTTAGCGGGCGTGCTGGCGCTGGTCATCCTCTTCTTCCGCGACGCGCCCCCGGGCTACGTCGAGACCGGCAGCCGTCCGACGGGCAGGAAAAAACCGTCCCGCGCCGCCACGTGGGAGGGCATCTCGTTCAAAAGCGCGGTCAAAAAGCCGTATTTCTGGATCACGGCGGTGTGCCTGTTCTTCACGGGCGCGGCGCTGCAGACCATCAACGGCGTCGGCAATGCGCATTTGGAGGACGTCGGGCTGGACACCACGTTCATCGCCGCCGCGTGGAGCATGCACGGTCTTGTGCTGGTGGCGGCGAAGATCCTCGCGGGCGTCAGCTTCGACAAGTTCGGTCTGCGCGTCACGATCTTGGTCGCCGACCTGATGGCGACAGTCTCGATCTTCATGCTGTCGATGGTCGGCAAGACGTCCTACGCGCTGGCGTTCGCGTTCGAGATTTTGATCTCGTTTGCGATGCCGCTCGACACCGTCATGCAGCCGCTGATCGCGGCGGATATGTTCGGCGAACGCTCGTACGCGCAGCTGATGGGACTGCTCGTCGGCGTCAACACGCTGGGCTTTGCCGTCGGCTCGCCGCTGACCAATCTGGTGTACGATCTGACCGGCACCTACCGCGGCGTGCTGATCGTGCTCGGCTCTGTTATGGCGGTCATCACCGTGGCGATGCAGTTGACGCTGCGCAAATCGACGAAGGAACGCGCGCGCATCACCGCGGAGCGGGAGGCAAAACGCCTCGCAAGGGCTGCGGAAAAACAACAGTCAGCAGCAGAGCGGCAGTCATAAAAAAATAACAACTGCGGCGCGGCGGGGTTTCCCGCCGCG
>JAFSXP010000106.1 GCA_017443965.1 Oscillospiraceae bacterium | reverse complement strand
GTAGGAAGACCAGATATTATACAGGTTCAGATAGTAGCCGAGGTTCTCCGTCAGCACGGGACCGTGCAGCGGGCAGATGGTCTTGATCTCCAGCCCCGCCGCCTTTTTCAGCACGGACTGCACCTGCGCGCCGTACTTGCCGACGATGCCGAAGTAGTACCGGCGCGCCTCGCACGCCCAGTCCTCCTCGACGTCAAGCGCGCCGAATTTGCCGAAGCCGTCGGCGGAAAAGAGCACCTTATCCGTGCTGTCGTAGGTCATCAGTACCTCGGGCCAGTGCACCATCGGCGCGGCGACGAACGTCAGCGTATGGCTGCCGAGCTCCAGCGTGTTCCCCTCGCCGACGACGATACGGCGATCTGTGAACTCCGTGCCGAAGAAGTTCTGCATCATGGCGAACGCCTTCTGCGACGAGACGATCGTCGCGGTCGGGTAGGTCTTCATGAACGTGACGATGTTCGCCGAGTGGTCCGGCTCCATGTGCTGCACCACCAGATAATCCGGCTGCCGCCCCTCCAGCGCGGCGGAAAGCTGATCGAGCCATTCGTGCGTGAAATTGCGGTCGACGGTGTCCATGACGGCGATCTTGCTGTCGAGGATGACGTAGGAATTGTACGCCATGCCGTTCGGGACGACGTACTGCCCCTCAAACAGGTCTACCTTGTGGTCGTTGACGCCGACGTACCGGATATCCTTGGTGATGTTCATACTGCGTTCTCCTTTGTTTTATTTTGTCAGATACTGGTAAAGCACGATCGCCGCCTGCCCGCGGGTCAGGTTCTGCGCGGGCAGGAAATTGCCCTTGCCGTCGCCGCGGAAGACGCCCATGCCGCTGAGGATCGCAATGTGACCGGTATGCTCACCGGCTACGTCCGCGAACGGCGAGACGAAGATGCCCGGCAGGGACGCGACAGCGTCAAGCCCCATCGCGCGGATCAGCATGACCGCCGACATCTCGCGCGTCAGCGGCGCGTCTGCGTCGATCTCGCTTTCCTTTATGATACCACGGCGCACCGCCTCTTTGCAAGTGTCGGAATGATCGGCGTCCGCGCGCAGAATGATCACGTCGTAGCCGTAGAACACGCCGCTGAGAAGCTCCAGGTATTCGCCCTGCGTGATCGTATCGTCCGGGCGGTATTCGGCGCTGTCAAAGCCGACGCCGTATTCACGCAGCGCGTTGATCGCCGTCTCGGCGTAGTGACCGGAAATATCGGTATACTCCGGCAGCTCCTTCGTGCCGGTATCGCGCCACAGCAGCTCGCCGGTAAACGCGTCGAACCGCAGGCTGTAGGAATCGCTGTCGATCGCGTAGACAAGCGCCGCCCTGTCGTAGTCCTTGCCGCCCTCGGCGGTCGGCACGAACGTGAGCGAATAGTCGACCTGACGGAACATCGCCGCAGCCGCTTCGTCAGACGTCAGCACGCCCGCGGGCGACGGGAATTCCGCCTCGGTGTAGCCGATCGAATAGCTCTCCAGCCGTCCGCTCTCCTTTTCCACGACGGCGTAGACCGTATCCTGCTCGAACGGCACGTCGTTTACATAGCGGACGTAATACACGCCGCTATCGTAGGCTTCCTCCTCGCGGTACTGCGCCAGCAGCTCGCCCGCAAGTTCCTTCGCCGCGCTTGCCGCAAGCGTCTTTGCCTGCGCGTCCGTGACGGGCTTGCCGACGCTGTCGCCGCTGTCGTGATAGAAATAATAGCTCAAAACCTGCCCGTCCGCGGCGTTGACCGTCAGATACGCGCTGCGCGTCTTGCCCTCGAAGCTGAGCGTGTCGCAGTAGATCCCGCTCCGGTAATCCTTGCCGCGGCGGTGATAGCTCAACTCCATGCCGTCCAGCGTCAGGAGCTTGTTTGCCCGCAGCAGCTTCTCCTCTTCCTCCTTGCTGAGAAGTCCCGCGAGATTGTCAAGCTCCGCCTGCTCGATCTCCGTGAAGCCGGTAAAGCCGCTGCCTGAGTCCGCCGCCTCTTCGGTCATGGCGGCGTTCCTGCCGTATTTATACACCCCGTCGCCTCCCGGGTACTTGACGGTGAAGACCTCGCCCGTCTTAGCCGAAATATACTCGCCGTAGTCGAAATCCGGGCGGTAGGTCAGTTTCACGACGGGCGTCTTTTCGCTGTAATCCATGCGGTAGAAAAGCCGCATCCCGAGCTTCTGCGCGAACGCCGTCTGCGCCGCCTCCTGCGTGATCGTGCCGCTGACCGGCTCAAAGGTCAGACCCTCCGTCCAGTTCAGGTTGAAGTTCTGCACACGCACGCCGTCCTGCGCCATGGAGAGCCAGCCGCTGTCGCCGTAGACGGGGACGCCGTCATGTATCCGCTGCACGCGGAAGGAATAGTTGCGGCTGCGAAGACCGTCGCGCTCCGCGGTCAGTTCCAGCTCCGGCGCAAGCGCCGGATCGATCTTCGCGAGAAATGCCTCCGCGTTTTTCTTCGCCTCGTCCTGCGAAGGACGGTTCAGCGTGGGCGTATCATCGTAGTTCCAGTCGTTTTCGTTGTACGTGTCGTAGGACGTGATGATCCCGCTGTCGGTGATCGTGACGTTCAGCGAGCGGTAGGGATCCTCCGCAGACCAGTAGAAGCTGTACTGCGTTTTGCCGCCGTCCGTCCATGCGTTGCTGCTGAATTCGGTGTATTCGCTCGTATCGCCGATACGCTCGCGCACCGTCTGCAGCATGGGCTGCGTGTCGGCGGACGCGGTCAGGCAAAGCCCCGCGAGAAGCGCCGCCGTCAGCAGAATGGAAAGTATACGTTTCATGGGTGTTTCCTCCGTTCCAATTTTTGGTTTCTACCCATAATGACGAAAGGGATCGGCGGACGGTTCTGCCGTCCTAAAAAAAGTATAGCGTATTTTTCCGAAATATGGTATAGTATTTTTGAAATCCATAAAAAACTTGAAAGGAGCTTGAAGAATGGACAAAGAAAAACTCGTTGCGGGTGCGAAATCCCTGCGCCGCAGCATCATCATCGCGGACATCGCGATCTGCCTGCTCGGTCTTCTGATGATCATCTTCCCGGGTCAGTCCCAGAACGTGATCTGCATTGCGATCGGCGTCATTCTGTGCATCCTCGGTATCCTTCGCGTGGTAATGCACTTCTCGACCGACCGTGTTGTGGTGCTCGGATCGTTCGCGCTGGTCGCCGGCGTCGCGCTGGTGGGACTCGGCGTGCTGGTCATCCTCCATCCCGAGGTCCTGGCGGCGGAGCTGATGCTGGTGTTCGGCATCGGGCTGATCGTCAGCGGCGTGATGAAGATCCAGTACGCCATCGACTTCGCACGGCTGGGAGTCCGCGGCTGGTGGCTGGAGCTGCTTCTTGCCGCCGCGCTGATCGCCTTCGGCGTGATCGTTCTGTGCAACCCGTTCGCGACGGCGGACGCGCTGATGATCTACGTCGGCATCTCGCTTGTCGTCAGCAGCATTTGCGACCTGATCTCGGTGCTGCGCATCAACAGCCTTGTGAAGGATGTGAAGTCCGAAGTCACCGCGTATGCAAACACCGTGAACGCGCCGGCTGAAGAGCCGGAAGCGTAATCCTCCCATAGAAAAAGACGGTCCCTATTGGGCGGCGCTAATTAGGGATTATGCAGCCGCAAAGCGGATCTTTTCGCGCGACACATCGTTATCAAAAGAGGGAATCCACAAAGGATTCCCTCTTTCTCTGCCTTGTCTCGCACAAAAATCTCTCGCTTTGCGGTGCTACGCAGTTTTGAGCCTGCAATTTTTCGTCAAGACAAAGCACAAAATGCGGGCAATCCTGTCGGATTACCCGCATTTTTAATGCAGTATTGGCGGAAAAGGGCGGCTCAAAACCTACATACTCCCTAATTAGCGCCGCCCTTCGGGATCGTCTTTTTCTTGTTCCTGCAACGCCGCCAGCTTATGCGATCTGACGACCGGCTTGGAGAACTTCGCCCTGAGCTTCGGCATGTTGATCGCCATGATGATGAGGTACACCGAAGACGTGATGAACCACGAGATCGGATAGGCGGCGAAGATGATCTCGAACATCGGATAGGCGCGGAACACCGTCAGCAGCCACACGATCCGCAGCAGGCACGACCCGATCAGCGTGACGATCGTGCACGTCAGGGACTTGCCCATACCGCGCAGCACGCCGCTGCCGACCTCCATCGCGCCGATCGTGAAATACGCCGACAGCGTGAAGTAAAGCCGCTTCACCGCGTACTCCGCCGCGTCGCCCTGCACGTAAAGCCCGACCAGCGGTCCGCGCAGGACGAACAGGATCAGCAGCGAGCTGAACTCCGCGATGCAGAACGACACCAAAAACAGCATCGCGATCACGCGCTTGAGCCGCGGATAATCCCGTGCGCCGACGTGCTGGCTGACGAACGTGACCGACGTGTGATAGATGCTGTTGGTCACGACGTACGCAAGGTTCTCCACGCTGCCGCCGGCGGCGCTGCCGTCGATGATGACGCTGCCGCCGGGATACGCCGCGTTGTTCAGCCCGACAACGGAGGACTGGATCAGCATATTGGAGATCGAAAACAGCGCGCTCTGGATGCCGGCGGGCACGCCGATCTGCACGATCTGCACCAGTTCCGTTTTAAAAACGTGCAGTTTGTGCGGCACGAGGCGGCACCAGCCGTGCTCGCGCATCAACCCGATCACGAGCCACGCCGCCGACATGACGTTTGAGAGCACCGTCGCCAGCGCAACGCCGTCCACGCTCATGCCGCAGACGAGGACAAAGAATAAATTCAGAACCACGTTGGTAAGTCCGGAGATCGACAGCACCAGCAGCGGCGTCTGCGAATCGCCCTTGGCGCGGAAGATCGCGGCGGCGTAGTTCGTCAGACACATCGCCGGCGCGCCCGCGATGTAGATCCTCGCGTAAAGCGTGGCAAGATCCAGAACGTGCCCCTCGTCGCCGAGCATGATCAGCACGCCGCGGCACGCCGCCTGTCCGACGGCGAGCGCAAAAAAGCCGAAGATCACGCTGAGCAGGATCGCCGTGTGCACCGCGCGGACAGTGGCGCCGCGGTCGCCCGCGCCGATGCTTCGGGCAACGACCACGTTCGCGCCGACGGAAAAGCCGATGAACACGTTGACGAGGAAATTCAGCATCGCGCCGCAGGTCCCGATGGCGCCGATGGCGCCCTCCACGCCCGACAGACCGACGACGATCATATCCGCGGCGTGATACAGCGCCTGCAGAAGATTGGTCAGCATGATCGGCAGCGCAAAGCGAAGGATCTTCGGCAGGATCGGACCTTCGAGCAGTGTTTTCTTGTCGGCGTGGATTGTGTTCATGGCGATCTCCTCAATACCCCTTGATCTGTTTTCGCAGTTTCCGCATGTTGATCACGATCGCGGTGAACATCGCGATCGAGGCGACCGACCACGAGATCGGATAGGCGACGTAGATCGTATCCAGCGTGTGATATTCCGGGATCCGGAACACCGTCATCAGCCACACGACGCGCAGCGCGCACGAGCCGAGCAGCGCGATGATCGTGGACGTCAGCGATTTGCCGAGCCCGCGCAGGATGCCGCTGCCGGTGTCCATGAAGCCGAGCGTGAAGTAGCACGACAGCGTGATCACCAGCCGCGCGGCGGCAAGCTCCGCCGCCTCGCCCTGCACGTAAAGACTGACGAGCGGATGGCGGAAGAGGATGAACAGCAGCGCGCTGCCCTCCGCCACGAGAAACGTCACCAGATACAGCACGGCGATAACGCGCTTGAGCCGATCGTATTTCTGCGCGCCGACGTGCTGGCTGACGAACGTGACCGACGCCTGATTGACGCCGTCCTCGATGACCCACGGGATATGCTCCAGACTTGCGCCGGCGGCGTGCGCGTCCAGCACGGCGCTACCGCCCGGATAGAGCTCGTTGTTCATGGTGACGACCGACGACTGCACCACGAGATTTGCGAGCGAGAAAAGCCCGCGCTGGATGCCCGCCGGGATGCCGATGCGGATGATCTGCCAGAACTCCGTCCTGCTGATGCCCAGCTTGCGCGGCACCAGACGGCACCAGCCGTCCTCGCGCATCAGCCCCCACAGAAGCCACACCGCGGAGATCACATTGGAGAGCAGCGTCGCCAGCGCCACGCCGTCCACGCTCATGCCGAACGCCAGCACGAACAGCAGGTTCAGCAGCACGTTACACACGCCCGCGATCGACAGCACGCACATCGGCGTCTGCGAATCGCCCTTCGCGCGGTAGACGGCGGCGGCGTAGTTCGTCAGGCACATCGCCGGCGCACCCGCGATATAGATACGGGCGTAGACCGTGGCAAGGTCCAATATATACCCCTGATTGCCGAGCGCGACCAAAATCGGGCGGCAGGCAAATTCGCCGACGACGGCGGCGGCAATGCCGAAGACCGCGCCGACGACGACGGAGGTATGCATGGCGCGGACGGTGCCGCCGCGGTCGCGCGCGCCGATGTTGCGCGCCACCACGACGTCGGCGCCGACGGAAAAGCCGATGAACACGGCGACCAGCAGCGCCAGCATCGCGTTGCAGGTGCCGATGGAACCGATGGCGCCCTCCACGCCGGAGAGCCCGACGATCATCATGTCCGCCGCGGTGTAAAGCGCCTGCAGCAGGTTGGTGACGATCAGCGGCAGCGCAAAGCGAAGCACGCGCATAAAAATGGGGCCTTCCAGCAATGAGCTGTCGGCCTTTTTCGCGCGGATCGCAGCCATGGCGCCGCCTCCTCTCTCCTCTACGCTAACATTATACGCCGACGGTTTTCGCGCGTCAACGTGCGAAATGGACAAAAAGCGCCGCCGAAACGACGTTTCGGCGGCAAAAATCATGCAATTTGACCACGGACTTCTTTTTTGAGTTTGTTCATGGCATACCAGATGAACGGCAGATATCCGAGCACCGTGATGATCCACGTGACGGGATAGACGGCATAGAGCATATTGAGGTTCGGGTTTGCGGCGAACGCCGTGGAAAGCCACACCACGCGCATACCCGCCGAGCCGATCAGCGAGATCGCCGTGGCGGTGGACGAGCGTCCCATGCCGCGCAGGATGCCGCTGCCGACATTCATCATGCCCAGCAGACCGTGTGCGCCGAGCAGCCAGAACATACGGATCTCGGCATATTTGGCGATCTCGAGCGCGTTTTCATCGGCGCCGTGGACGTACAGCGAAATGAGCGGATGGCGCAGCAGCAGAACGACGGACGAGAAGCATACCCATGCCAGCAGCGTGACGACGTACAGCATCCGGTTGACGCGCTTGAGTCGTTCGTAGTTCTTTGCGCCGTAGTGCTGCCCGACGTAGGTGACAGACGCCTGGTAGAAGCTGTTCATCACGACCGATGAGAAGTGGTCGATGCTCTGCCCGGCGGCGTTGCCGTTCTGAATGGCGTTGTTGACCGGCGTCAAGGAGTTGTTCAGTCCCCAGATGGACGACTGGATCAGCATATTGGACAGCGCGTACCGCGCGCTTTCAATGCCGGACGGGATACCGATCTTCATGATGCGGACGAACTCATCCTTGTAGATGTGCAGCTTGCGCGGCATCAGACGGCACCAGCCGTCCTCGCGCATCAGACCGACCGTCAGCCACACAGCCGAAATGACGTTCGACAGCACCGTCGCCAGCGCGACACCGTCCACGTTCATGCCGAACGCCATGACGAAGAAGAAGTTCAGCACGACGTTGCAAAGTCCCGAGATCGCCAGCACGCGCAGCGGCGTTTTGGAATCGCCCTTGGCGCGGTAGATCGCCGCCGCGTAGTTTGTCAGGCACATGACCGGCGCGCCCGCGATGTAGATGGCGGCATAGGTGGCGGAAAGACCGATGACGTTTTCGTTCGTGCCGAGCCACGCCAGCACGGGACGGCAGGCAAGCTCGCCGACGACGAGCGCGGCAAAGCCCAGAATGACGCCGACCGGGATCGCCGTGTGCACGGCGCGCTCGGTCGCGTCGCGGTCGCCGGCGCCGATGCTCTGCGCCACGACGACGTTCGCACCGGCGGACACGCCGACGAACACGTTGACAAGGAGGTTCAGCATCGCACCGCACGCGCCGATGGCGCCGACGGCGTTGGATTCGCCGGACCAGCCGACGACGATCATATCCGCCGCCTGATAAAGCGCCTGCAGCAGCATGGTCAGCATGATCGGCAGTGCAAAGCGCAGAATGCCCGTAAAGATCGGTCCGTGCAGAAGCGTCTGCTGATTTTTGCCGGTGATCGCCGCCATGACGCCGCCTCCTTTCTGTTTTGCCGCCTCTATTGTGCCGCAACACGCCGAAAAAAGCAAGTATTAAAAAAAGTTCTTTGCATAACGTTCGTGTTATGCAAAGAACTGCTCTGTTTACGGTTCCCCGCGCCGTCGGCGTCCCTTTTCGTCCAGCGCCTTGACCGAACGGCGGTACTCCGTCGGCGACATGCCGGTGAAGCGGCGGAACTGGCTGCTGAAATAGTAGACGTTCTCATAGCCGAGCTCCTCGGCAAGCTGCGAGATATTGCGGTCGCTTTCGCGCAAAAGCTCCTTCGCGCGCTCGGCGCGCAGACCGAGGAAGTAGTGCATCGCGCCGCACTGCACGGATTCGGCGAACAGCTTTTTCAGATACGACTGGCTGACGTGGAACGCGTCCGCGAGACGGCTGAGCGTCATCTTTTCCGAAAGGTGCAGCAGCATGTATTCGCGGATCTCCGCAAGGCGCGTCGCCGAGCCGAATTTCGGCTCCGGCACGGGCTTTGCGGCGGGACGGCGCGAAAGAGAGATCAGAAGCTGCGTCAGATACGCGCCAATCATCTGCTGGCTGCCGAACGGCGCGTCGTCCGCAAGCCGAAGCTGGTTGTCGTTGGGATCGTCCAGCGGCGAGGAGAAGGCGTCGTGACTTTCGGACAGGATGCCGGAGAGGAGCTTTTTTTCCACGTCGGTCAGCGAAAGCTTCGCGCCGACAAAGCGATCCATCGCCGCGCCGGTGCAGACGAACGTCACGATCATCACATTTGCCGCGACCGTGCCGTTGGCGCGGATGTTGTGCCATTCGTCGGGGCAGTGGAACAGCGCCTCGCCCTGCCGCAGCGGGAATTCCCGATCCCCCGCCGTGGCGAGGATCTCGCCCTTGTCGACGTAGACGATCTCCCAGAAATCGTGCTTTTCGCCGACGAAGAAGTAGTTCTTGGAGAACTCAAAATAGTGCACCGTGCACAGTCGCCGGATCCGGAAGCTCTGCTTCAGCGCGATCCCCTCGATTTCCATGCCCATCACCTCAGCATCACCATACGACAGATTGCCGAAATTGTAAAGCGCGTCATGGTTTACAGTTTACCTTGTGTCACAATTTGGCTTACACGATCCCGTTTCGGAGCACTGTCCGCCGATCCCCCGGTCGTGCGCAAGCGCCCGCTTTTTCGGTTTCTTTCGACGCCTTTATTCTTTCATGAAAACCGCAAACCATGCCTTGATACGCTTTTATAAATTATTTAACAGTTTATACAGGAATTCGTCAAGATGATGTGGCGGATTTTATAAATATTGGAGCCGCTTTTACATTTCTCCCGTTCCGCAAGGCTCGTATAATGGTGCTGAAATCAACGAAAGAAGGCGTATTGCATGGAATTGAAGCATTTTTCCTCCGCACAGGAGCTGGCGCAGATGGCGGCGAAGCGTATCGCGGACGCGATCGCGAAGAAGCCGGATCTGGTGCTCGGACTGCCGACGGGCGAAACGCCCGTGCTCACCTATGACGCGCTGGCGGAGCGTGAGACGGATTTCTCGCGCGTGACCACGTTCAACCTGGACGAGTACTACCCCATCGCGCCGACCGATCCGCAGTCGTACCGGTATTTCATGAACAAGCACCTGTTCGACCGCGTGAACGTCAAAAAGGAAAACACGCACGTGCCCGACGGCACTGCGAGCGATCCCGCGCAGGCGTGCCGCGATTACGAATCTGCCATCGAAGCCGCGGGCGGCGTGGATCTGCAGCTGCTGGGCGTCGGACGAAACGGGCATATCGGCTTCAACGAGCCGGGCACGCCGACGGACAGCAAGACGCATCTTGTCGATCTGACGGAGGACACCATCGACGCAAACGCCAGATTCTTCGCGAGCGCGAACGACGTGCCGCGGCAGGCGCTGACGATGGGTGTCGGCACGATCCTGCGCGCGAAGCGCATTTTGATCCTCATCACGGGCGAGACGAAATGCGAGGCGCTGCGCAAGCTGCTGAGCGGCAAGGAGGACCCCGCGTTCCCCGTGACCGCGCTGCAGCGCCACCCGGACGTGACCGTATTCTGCGACGACGCCGCCTACGGCAGATAATTGTAATTAACGGAATTCTGTGCTATAGTAGAAAAAACAAATAATCGGGAGGTCAGAATATGAAAAAGATCACTTTTGCACTTCTGGGCATGGGCAACCGCGGCATGAACTACGCGCTGCGTCTCGCCACGATGGAGGATGTGGAGATTACCGCCATCGCCGATACCCGCCCCATCCGTACCGAAGCCGCCGTGCGCAACTTTTTGAAGGACCTTCCGCCCGAGCGCGTCTTCGCCAGCGGTGAGGAGATGCTCAAACAGCCGAAAATGGCGGACATCATGATCATCAGCTCGCAGGATCAGCAGCACCGCGCACACGCGGTCGCCGCGATGGAAAAGGGATACGACCTCATTCTGGAAAAGCCTATCGCCGCAACGCTGGAGGACTGCCTCGCCGTGCTG
>JAFSXP010000105.1 GCA_017443965.1 Oscillospiraceae bacterium | reverse complement strand
CTCGCCGGAGAGCACCATGACCCGCGCGATGCTGATGACGGTCCTTGCCCGCTACGCCGGCGTCGACACGTCCGGCGGCTCGACCTGGTACGAAAAGGGCATGAACTGGGCGAAGGAGAACGGCGTGTCCGACGGGACCAATCCCAGCGGCAACATCACGCGCGAGCAGCTTGCCACCATGCTTTACCGCTATGCGCAGAAGCAGGGCAAGGGCTTCACCGGCGCGTGGGCGTTCCTGCTGGACTATCCCGACCGTGAATCCGTTTCCGACTGGGCGTATGAGGCAATGTGCTGGATGACCATGAATAAGGTCATCAACGGCATGGGCGACGGTACGCTCAATCCCAAGGGAAGCGCCACGCGCGCACAGGTCGCAACGATGCTGATGCGCTTTGTGGAGCTTGGCTGATCCTGTATCTCTGGGGGATCGGGAGTGTCCCGATCCCCCATACTCGCTTTTATGAACAAGGAGAGTGACCAATGAAAAAGATCCTTGCGCTCCTTCTGGCGGCCGCCATGCTGCTGTCGCTGACGGCGGCTGTTTCCGCGGAGAGCGAAAGACCCGTACAGGAAGTCGACGAGACGATGATCATCGTTCTCGACGTCTGCAACCATGACTCGCTCACGCACCATCCCGCCGCAACGTACTGCGCGCAGACGGGCAACGTCGAATACTGGCAGTGCGACTACTGCGGCAGGACCTTCAGCGACGATGCCGCGCAAAATGAATTGACGGAGATCGCCGTTGCGCCGCTCGGTCACGACGCGCTCTACAGCGCGACTGAAAACGTGATCACCGAGACCTGCACACGCTGCGATCACGTCTCCACGGCGACGATCACCGCCTGCGACGCGCCCTACACGGGCAGCGCTGCCGAGACAGCGTCCGTCGCGTATTCGCCGGACTGGGCGGGCGGCAAGCTGACGATCGAATATGCGAATAACGTCAATGCCGGCGCCGCGACGGCGTCCGTCACCATCGGCGGCGCGACCGCGCAGACGACGTTCAATATCTGCAAGGAAGCCTCCGGCGGCGATATGGACGGCAACGGCACCATCAACATGCGCGACCTGCTGACGCTGCGTCAGTATCTTGCCGGCGGCTACGGCGTCGATCTGACGGTCGCTGTCGGCGACCTGGACGGCAACGGCTCTATCAATATGCGCGATCTGCTAACGCTCCGTCAGTATCTGGCGGGCGGCTACGGTGTCGATCTCGGCGGCGGCGGCACCTACGAGCCGACCGCGATCTCCTTCACAAGCTCCAACGTCAAGCTCCTCGGCAGGGCGCAGGCGACGGACAGCGGCGTTGTCGTCAACTTCCCGGGCGACGGCGTGGAGTTCCTGCTCGACTGCTCCGGCGATCTGACTGTCGGCTTTACGACCGGCTCCAACGCGACCTACACCGCGTTCGTTGACGGCGTGGAGGCGGCGGCACGGGCGAGCCTCACTACCACGGAAACCGACGCAGTCGTCTATACGGGGATCGAGCCCGGTCTGCACACCGTCCGCATCGTGCAGGACACCGAGGTCAAGACGAACGGCACGCTGACCGTGCTGACCGGCGTCACCGCCACGGCGAAGGGCGATATGTACGCCACGCCGTATAAGGATCTCTACATCGAGTTCCTCGGCGACTCCATCACCGCAGGCTGCGGCACACTGGGCGATCCCTCGACCGAGTGGACGGCGGCGACCCACGCGGGCAGCAAGTCCTACGGCTACTTCACCGCGGAGAAACTGAACGCCGACCATGCGCTGATCGCCAAGGGCGGCATCGGCGTGACGAAGCCCAATACCGGCTCCAACAAGAATGTCACGATCGAGGACATGTACATCTATCAAAACGCGTGGTACAGCGAATTGATCCATCGCGACACGCGCCGTACGCCCGACGTCGTGGTCATCGGCATGGGCGCGAACGACGCCGAGACGAACCCGGATACGGTGTTCCATGACGGCTTGCTGTCGTATGCCGAAACCGTACGCGCGGAAGTCGGCAGAACGGCGAAGATCGTTCTGATCTACGGTATGATGTCCGGCAAGCACGCGGGCACGCCGGAAGCCGTCTGCAGTGAACTCGGCGGCGCCGAAAACGGCTACTACGTGTTCCGGATGCCTACGCTCGTAAACGGCGTACCTGCTAAGGTCGGCGGAACCCCGCATCCGAGCGCGGCGGACAACGAGATCTCCTCCGACGCGCTGGCGGCGTACCTGCGTACGATCCTGTAAGCATAACAAAATACAGCGGAATGCTTAAAAAGCATTCCGCTGTTTTTTGCTGTGATTTTACGATTCGCTGTTGCCCATCGTAAAACTGTTCGCAAGCAGCGTGTCCCAGGACGCCTTGACGTTTTCGTCCTTCACAAGTTTCGCCAGTTCCTCAGCGACACCGGCGTCTTCATAAACGCCCTTCACTTCGTCGTAGTTCTCAAACAGCGCGTTGATGGTCATCCACATGCCCTCGCCGTAGAACGCCTCGTCGAACTGCGCCTGTTCGTCCGCGCTCAGGCTCTCCCAGCCGGCGAGCATATTGTCGCGCATCGTGGGGACGTCGCAGTTTGCAAAGTCGCCGTCGGCGGCGAAGCGGACGATCTCATATTCCGCCTGCGCCTGACGCAGCGAGCTTCCGGCGGTGCCGGGCGCGAGCTGCGAGGTCGCGCGGAAGTAGCGATCCGCGAACGCCTCGGCGGAAACGGGCGCGGTCTGCTTCGGCGTCTGACTGCCGCAGGACGCCAGCAGCAGCACGCAGCAAAGCGCAACGCAAAGTACGGCAAATAGGTTTCGTTTCATCGGGGGACCTCCTTATTCGTCTCTTTTTACGGTGTCGAAAATGTAATATCCCGCGCCGAACATCAGCCAGCTGTAATACACCAGCAGCCGCCACACCAGCATCGCCCAGAACACGCTGCCGGGGGACAGCGCGGAAAATACCGTGTAGAACGACGCCTCCGCCGCGCCGGCGTTGCCGGGCGTGGGGATCAGCGCGATCAGCGCGTAGATCGAAGTCGTCTGGCAGAAGCACGCGAAGAATGGGATGTCCGCGCCGAAGCCGCGCAGGATGAACCACGGCAGGCACAGCATCGCGATGCGGAAGATCAGAGAATGCAGCGCGACGGCGGCGATCAGCTTCGGCTGACGTCCGAAATACCGCACGCTGTCGGTGTAAGCCTGCAGCGCGCTGACGGCGCGCTCGGTCGCGCTTTCGGCGTCCTTGATAATGTGCAGCTTTTTCAGCAGCTTTGTGCCGCCGCGCACCGCCCAGATCAGCGCATTCGGCGCGAACGCGAACAGCACGATGCACACCGGGACGAACGAATACGCCGCAAGACCTGCCCACATCGCGATCTTCGATCCGACGAGGTAGCCGGAGAACGCTTTGCCGCCGACGATGAACACCACAAGCGCGATCAGCACGAACGAGAACTGCAGCCCCAGCAGACCTAAGATCGGCAGCGAGCCGCTGACGCCGTCCGAACAGCCCTTCTTTTTGAGGAAGTGCATCTGGAACGGCTGACCGCCGAAGCCGGCTGGCGTGATGTTGTCGTAGTACTTGCCCAGCACCGCGCACTGGAATCCGGTCGCGACCGGCGTTTCGTGACCGGTCTTTCTCAGCAGATACGAATATTTCCGCGTCTCCGATATCAGCATCACGGCGAAACAGCCGACGGCGCCGAACAGCCAGCCGATCTGCAGGTCGCGGATGGCGATGCTCTGCGGATGGTCGGCGTTTCCGAACTCACGCCACGCAATGAAACCGATCACGCACAGATTGAGCACTATGAACCACAGTCCCGCCCGATGAGAGCGATGTGTGTTGTTTGTCGTTTCGGGTTGATTCATTGGCAAAATCCCTTTTTCCGAAATCACATTGCAGATATTATAGCAGATTCTTTCGGAAGATACAACAGGAAATTATGCACCCCGCTTGCGCACGGTCCTGCCTTGTGGTAGACTGTCCGAAGAGGGGAGGCGCATCCGGTTGGAAATGAAGGTCATCGCGCACATCCGCACCGATTTCGGCGAAAAGTTCGGCATCCCGCGGCAGAGCGGTCTCGCGCCGACGCGCGGGCGTATCGTCTTTCTGCCGCAGTACCGTGACGCCAACGCGCTGCGCGGTCTGGAGGGCTTTTCGCACCTGTGGCTTCTGTGGCAGTTTTCCGAAACGATGCGTGACGACTGGCTGCCGATGGTCCACCCGCCGCGGCTCGGCGGCAACACGCTGATGGGCGTGTTCGCCACGCGCTCGCCGTACCGCCCGAACGCGGTCGGTCTGTCGTCCGTGCGGCTCGAGGAGATCGTGTTCGACGAAAAGGACGGTCCCGTGCTGATCGTCTCGGGCGCGGACATTCTCGACGGCACGCCGATCTTCGACGTCAAGCCGTATCTCGCCTATACGGACAGCCATCCCGACGCGACGGGCGGCTTTTCCGACGCGGTGCGGGACTACCGCCTCAAAGTCGAATTCCCGCCGGCGCTTCTCGAAAAGATCCCAGCGGAAAAGCGCGAAGCGCTGCTGGAGATCCTCGCGCAGGACCCGCGCCCGTCGTATCAGGACGATCCCGCAAGGCGCTACGGCTTCCGCTTTTCCGGCGTCGACGTGCGCTTCACCGTGCAAAACGGCGTCCTGACCGTCTGCGAGATCGCGGAATAAAAAACACCCGTCAGCCGACGGGTGTTTTTTATTCCATTCAGTCCAGCCGGAACGTGTAGTAACACGCCAGCACGAACAGCAGCGCCGCCGTGAAGTACACGCAGTAGTAGGCGAATACGCTGCCGAAGATCAGCGAAGCCGCAATGCAGGCAAGCAGCACCGCGCCGACGCAGTAGGTCGGCTTTGCGCCGCCCTTGCGCGCGTAGAAGCGGAACGAGAGCTTGCCGAAGCGGACGCGCCCGCTGTGCTTTTCGGAGCGCTTTGCCAGCAGCATGTCGGCGACGATCAGCACCGCCATGATTGCGTACAGCACGATGATCGGCGTGGTCGCAATCGCGCGGCGGCCGTGCAGATAGAACACGGCGCCGGTCAGCGTGGTCAGCGCGGCGATCAGCAGGAAATCCAGCGGGTACAGCAGATGCACCAGATACAGCGCCGCGCCCGCGATCGTGAAGAAGTACAGATACGGGAACGCCTCGTACGCAAACAGGTACAGCGCCAGCGCGGCAAGCGCCAGTACGGCAAACACGACGATGCCCGCGGCGGCGTATTTTTTCGCCTTGCCGCCGAGGATCGCGGTCAGCACCGCGGACACGACCGTCAGCGCGCCGCAGCCGATGGCGACCCACTTGAGCACGGTCTGCCACGTCCCGAAATTGTCGATATTCTCATAGCTTCGGCGCATGATCGGCAGAAGCAGCAGAATAACGGCGAGGATCGCCATGGCGGCGATCGCCTTGTAGATCATGCGGTCGTCCGCTTTTTTTGCCGGTGCCTTCGATGGTTTATCAGCCATGCTCACAGTCTCCTTGTGTTTCTTCCAGCTCGCCGTCGGCGAACATCAGCGCCGTCAGCGCGCACAGCGGCGCGGTCTCACAGCGCAGGATGCGCGGTCCCAGCGTGCAGATCTTCAGCCCCGCGCTTTGCGCCTGCGCGATCTCCGCATCCTCAAACCCGCCCTCGGGACCGGTCATCAGCGCGGCGGTCCTGTGCGGCGTCCCGGCGACAGCCTGCCGCAGGGAAAGCTTCTGCTCGTTCTCATAAAGCAGGATCGCAAGGTCGCTCTCTGCTGCACGTTTGAGCGCCGCGTCGTACGACGGTATTGCCAGCACCTTCGGGATGATCCCGCGGCCGGATTGCTCCGCCGCGGCGGCGGCGATCTTCTGCCAGCGCTCCAGCTTTTTGCCGAGCGACTTTTCGTCCGGGCGCGATACGCACCGCGCCGAGGGGAACGCCGCGATCTCGCCCGCGCCCAGCTCCGTCGCCTTCTGCACGACATGCTCGAATTTGTCCGACTTCGGCAGCGCCATGTAGACGCTGACGAAGACGCGCGGCTCCGCGGCGCAGCGATCAGCCCTGCGGATCACCACGCTGACGGCGTCGGGGGAGAGATCGCTGATCACGCCGTCCAGCTCCGTGCCGTCGCCGGTGCACAGCGTCACGCCGTCGCCGTTTTTGAGACGCAGCACCTTGACGTGCGCGGCGGCTTCGCCGGTCAGTACGGCGAATTTCCCGCTGATCGCGTCGGGCGCAACGAAAAACCTCGCCATGCAGCTCCCTCCCAATTGGATATTATAACAGAAAAATCCAAATGCCGCAACTAAAATATCAGCACAGCGCGGCGGCGACCTGCGCCGCGAGCTTCGCGTTGTTGTAGACAAGCTGAATGTTGCTGTCCAGGCTGTCGCCGCCCGTGATGTCCTTGATCTTCGCCAGCAAAAACGGCGTGGTCTGCTTGCCGCGGACGCCCTGCGCCTTCGCCTCGTCCAGCGCCTGTGCGATGGCGCGGTCGATGACCGCCTTGTCCATGCTGTACTGCTCGGGGATCGGATTTGTCACCAGCAATCCGCCGCTGTATCCCATCTCGCGCTGGGCGCGGTAGACGGCGGCAAGCTCCTCGGGCGTGTCCACGCGGTAGTCCACCTTGAAGCCGCTGCGGCGCGTGTAGAACGCGGGCAGTTCCTCCGTGCCGTAGCCCAGCACCGGCACGCCCTTCGTCTCGAGATATTCCAGCGTCAGACCGAGGTCGAGGATCGACTTCGCGCCCGCGCAGATCACCATGACGGGCGTCTGCGCCAGCTCCTCCAGATCGGCGGAGATGTCCATCGTCGTCTCCGCGCCGCGGTGTACGCCGCCGATGCCGCCGGTCGCGAACACACGGATGCCCGCCATCGCGGCGATCATCATCGTGGTCGTCACGGTCGTGGCGCCGTCGCCGCCGCGCGCGACCAGCACGGGCAGATCGCGGCGGCTCGCCTTCGGCACGTCGTACCCCTTTTTACCGAGATGCCCGATCTCATCTTTTGACAGTCCCGCCTTCAGCCGCCCGCCGATCACGGCGCACGTCGCGGGAACCGCGCCGTTTTCGCGGATGATGCGCTCCACGTTCAGCGCCGTCTCCACGTTCTGCGGGTACGGCATCCCGTGCGAGATGATCGTGCTCTCCAAAGCCACCACGGGTTTTCCCGCGTCAAGCGCCTGTTTGACCTCCGGCGCGATATCCAAATAGCGATCCATGTCAGATCCCTCCCATTCTCTCGAGCACCGCCGCGTCACACAGCAGCGGCGAAACGGTCTCCTCGCTCTCCACGGCGATCGCGCCGGCGGCAGCGGCGTATCTCGCGCTGCCTTCCGTGCTCCTGCCGTCCAGAT
>JAFSXP010000006.1 GCA_017443965.1 Oscillospiraceae bacterium | reverse complement strand
TCTCCATGCGGTTGACGATCTGCACGCCGTTGACGGTGTGCGCCTTCATGGTCTCGTACTCCTCCGGCGTCAGGCGTCCTGCCTTGTTCAGGATGGAGTCGGGGATCGTGATCTTGCCGAGGTCGTGGATCGTGGACGCCTGCGTGTAAAGGTCGATGGTCGTCTGCGTCAGACCGTACTGCGGACAGCGCCGCGCGATCTCGGTCAGCAGGACGTTCGTCAGCGCACGGACGCGCGCGATGTGCAGGCCGTTTTCCGCGTTACGGAACTCGACGAGGCCTGCCATCGTATCGAGCACGGAGCGGTTGTACTCCGCGAAACGCACATGCTCTTCCATCTCGTACTCGTGCTGGCGCAGCTTGTGCGCCTCGTCGATGTCGCGGCGCAGACGCATATATACGCCCGGGCGGTCCTTGACCGGCGTGATCGTCTCGGAATACCAGTGGAAATCCGGACTGCCCAGCAGGCGCAGACGCGCCTCGAACTCATAGTCGCCCTTCAGCGTCTTGCGCTGGAAATAGCCGGGCTTTGCCCAGTTGGAATACTCCTTGACGTGCTCGGGCGCAATGACGCTTGTGGAAAGCAGTCGCTGGATGTAGGTGTCGAGCGTGACCGGCGTCTTTTCGCGCTGGAAGCCGGTGCCGGTGTTGATGATGTGGTAGATCAGCCCGCGGTTCGCGTCGATCTGGAACATGTTGGTGTAGAAGCTGCTCAGCATGCTGTCCATCTGCACCATCAGTTCTTTTTCCTGCTCGCGCTTTTGGACCTTTTCGTCGATATCCTGCAAGGATCCGAACAGCCACGTCGGCGTGCCGACCTCCTCCAGCGGGCGGCAGCTCATCAGATAGTGGATGAATTTCGCGCCCTGCATGCCGTCCTTGCGGTAACGCAACTCCGCCTCGCCGGCAATGCCCTGCGAAGCCTTCTGGAACAGCGTCCGCACGGTCTGCACGTCGTCGTGGAAGACCATCCAGTCCGACCGCGCGCCCAGCGTTGCGAGATAGCTCTTCTCGGTGCGGTCGATCTGCTTTTCGCCGCGGCGGCGGTGGATGTGCAGACTGTCCTCCTGGATATCGTATTCATAATAGATGATATCTTCGTTGTTGAGCAGACGGTCCGAACGGATCTCCATCCAGTCGTAGCCGCCGTCCGCCTGCTTGGGAAGCTCCTGCTGCTCGGCGATGCGGCCGTCGTCCTTCTCGCCGCTGATCTCGCGCACGTACAGCAGCAGCTGATGCGCCTGCTCGTTCGTGTCGGGGATGCGCTCGGCGCGGATCTCGAACCAGCTGTAGGTCGGCTCGGTCTCCTCCGATTCGCCGGGCTGCGTGTAAGTCTCGCCGGTCTTGACGTAGAACACGTCGGACACGTACGTGCGCCCGTTGGAAAACGCGGCGTACAGCGCGGCGGGGAAGAAGGTCTGCGCGAAATGCGCCTGCTGCTCCTCCAGAAGCGACTGCTGCAGCGTCTCCAGCAGCTTGCTGAAATAGCCGCGCATCGGCAGCTCGCCGCCGAAATACTCGCCGCGTCCCGATTCGATCTGGTATGAATCGTAGTTCAGGCTGGCGGAAAACACCCAGCGGTACATCCGCAGATAGACCGCGCCCATCCTGCGGGGGTCCAGGATCGCCCGCGGTACGGCGCGCGGCGCCTCCTGCTGCTGTTCCTGCTCGGCGGGCTTTTCCGGCTCCTTGTTCTCTTTTTCCTTATTTCGTTTGAACAGTGCCATGACCGATTCTCCTCTTGTCACGTTCGCAAACTGCATACTAACCCTATTTTGTCTATCCATACTATCATATTTTTGCCGGTTTGACAATAGCGTTTTTTGCGCGAAACAGATTGCGGCTTGAATTGATGCGGGAAAGTGTAGTATACTGACAAAAACGACCGTATGAAAAAAGAAGGAGAAATGTCCATGAACGATACACGTTTTCGCCGCATCGTCACGATCCTCGCGGCGGCGCTCGCGCTGACGCTGCTGCTGACTGCGGCGGCGGGCGCCGTCGAAGCCGATCCCACGGGACGCGGCGCGGGCTTCAGCGCCGTGCTGTACGACAACTCCGGCGGCCTGCCCACGTCCGAGGCGAACGCCATCGTCCAGTCCGCAGAGGGCTACATCTGGATCGGCAGTTACAGCGGTCTGATCCGCTACGACGGCAACACGTTCTACCGCTACGACGCCTCGTCGGGCGTGTCCAGCGTGGTCAGCCTGTTCGCCGACTCGCGCGACCGCATCTGGGTCGGCACGAACGACAGCGGCGTCGCCTGCCTGTGCGACGAGACGTTCCGCTTCTATGACCAAAGCGACGGGCTGCGTTCGCTGTCCGTCCGCTCCATCGCGGAGGATGACGGCGGCAATATCCTGATCGCCACCACCATGGGCATCGCGTATATCGACACCGAGGACGTCCTGCACACGATCAACGACGCCATGCTGAACAAGCAGTACGTCTGCGAGCTGGTCAACGGACCGGACGGCGTCGTCTACGGCGTGACGAACAACGGCGACGTCTTCACCGTGGAGCAGCAGCGCGTCACCGCGTACTACAGCGGCGAGCAGCTGGGCTTCGGCGCGATCTACACCGTGTATCCCGATCCCGAAAAGCCGGGGTACGTCTATCTCGGCATGCAGGAGTCGGAGCTGATCTACGGCGATATCACCTCCGGCATGGCGGACGCGCGGCACTTTTCCACCGCGCCGCAGAACACGGTCAAGTGCATCCGCGTCATCGACGGGCAGGTCTGGATCAGCGCCGACAACGGCGTCGGCTATTTCGACGTGGACGGCAACTACGTGGAGGTCCACGATCTGCCCATGACGAACTCCATCGACCACATGATCGTCGACTACGAGCAGAACCTGTGGTTCTCCTCGTCGCGGCAGGGCGTCATGAAGATCGTGGAAAACCGCTTCACCGACGTCTCCGCCCGCGCCAAGCTCGACACGATGGTGGTCAACACCACCTGCCGCTGCGGCGACGAGCTCTACATCGGCAGCGACACGGGGCTTGTGATCTTGGATCGGAATTTCGAGCCGGTCGAAAACGAGCTGACCGAGCTGCTGCAGGGCGCGCGCATCCGCTGCATCCGCACGGACTCGACCGGCAAGTTGTGGCTGTGCACGTACAGCGCCAACGGGCTGGTGCGCTACGATCCCGCCGACGGCACGTGGCAGACGTACACCACGGAAAACGGGCTTGCCGCCGACCGCGCGCGTATGATGAAGGAGCTTTCCGACGGCACGATCGCCGTCGCCACCAACGCGGGCATGAACCTGATCACGGACGGTGAGGTCACGGCGGTCTATAACGGCGAAAACGGCATCAGCAATCTGGAGATCCTCTGCATCGAGCAGCTGGCGGACGGGCGCATCCTGATGGGCAGCGACGGCGACGGCATCTACGTCGCGGACGGCAGCAAGGTCTCGCGCCTCGGCGTCGACGACGGGCTTCGCTCGGAGGTCATCCTGCGGCTCAAGCGCGACCCCGCGGACGAGGACCTGTGCTGGATCATCACCAGCAACTCGATCTCCTACCTGCGCGGCGGCGAGATCACCACGCTGCGCAATTTCCCGTATTCCAACAACTTCGATATCTTCTTCGACGAATTCGACCGCGCGTGGATCGTCAGCAGCAACGGCGTGTACGTGATGAACCGCGAAGACCTGCTGGCGGACACGCACGCGGCGTACACGCTGTACGATGCGCGCTCCGGTCTGTCGCGGCTCGCCACCGCCAACTCCTACAGCGAGCTGGAGGCGGACGGCACGCTGTATATCGCCTGTTCCACCGGCGTTTGCAGCGTCAACATCAACGATACGCGCGACCGCAACGCCGAGGTGCGTCTCGCCGTGCCGTACATCACGGCGGACGATACCTACATCGGTCTGCACGGCGCCACGGAGCTTCATATCCCCGCGGACTGCAAGCGTCTGAACATCTACGCCAACGCGTTCACCTACGCGCTGTACGATCCGCACCTGAGCTACTATCTGGAGGGCTTCGATCCCGAGCCGATCGAAACGACGAAGCAGGGGCTGGAATACGCCAGCTACACCAACCTGCCTGGCGGCGTGTATCGGTTCCGTCTGGCGCTGCTGAACACGCTGACGGGCAAGACCGACCAGGAGCTTGTCGTCACGATCATCAAGGACAAGGCGTTCTACGAGCAGGTCTGGTTCTGGATCGCCGCGGCGCTGGCGGCGCTGGCGCTCGCCGTCGGGCTGACGCTGCTGCTCAGCCACAAGCGCACGCAGGCGCTGGTCCGCAAGCAGCAGGAGACGAAGCGCCTCGTCAACGAGATGACGCGCGTGTTCGCAGACTGCATCGATATGAAGGACGCCTACACCAACGGTCATTCGGCGCGCGTGGCGAAATACACCGCCATGCTCGCGGAGCGGCTCGGCAAGAGCAAGGAGGAGCTGGAGGACATCTATAATATCGCGCTGCTGCACGATATCGGCAAGATCAGCATCCCCGACAGCATCCTCAACAAGCCGAGCAAGTTGACGGACGAGGAGTTCGCCGTGATGAAGAGCCACTCCGCGCGCGGCTATGACATCCTGCAGAAGATCCAGATCGCGCCGGAGCTGGCGCTGGGCGCGGGCTATCACCACGAGCGCGTGGACGGCAAGGGCTATCCCCGCGGCGCCACCGGCGACGAGATCCCCGAGGTCGCGCAGATCATTGCCGTGGCGGACACGTTCGACGCCATGTACTCCACCCGTCCGTACCGCAAGAGAATGCCGCTCGCCGACGTCGCTGCCGAGATCGAGCGCTGCGCCGGCGCGCAGTTCAACCCCCGCGTGGTCGAGGTGTTCCTCGAGCTGGTCAAAGAGGGCGCGTTCGACAACGAATAAACAAACAGCAAAAACCTCGTTGTTGATTTACTTCTGTTTTCTTGCTATACTATGTACATATAGTGTAATTCCCAAAGGCGGCAAACAATCACCGGCGGAAATTAGACTCCGATCACGGTGCGTGGTAGCGTGCAAATACTCCTGTTACTCTTGTTTGCGGGGATAACAGGCTTTGTGCTTAAAGATGGTTCTCGGTAACCGGCAATTCCATTTGCACGTATCATTTGCCGTGAAGAAAGGAGCGGCACTATGGCAAAGAACGGCAAAGGTGTGTCCGGGAAGACACATACGAAAGCGCAGTTGGACAATTATGCAAATCAGCATAATCCGAACAACAAAGCCTTTCGCGCCAACCAAAGGAACCGGTCAAATAACTCTGTTCACAAGCAACGTGATCAGCGGTATGACATTGGCATCCTTGAAGGCGAAAGCTACGGTTGGTGTGACGACTGACCAAAGGAAAGAGCTCACGCAGAGAAATCTGCGTGAGCTCTTTTCACGATATGGCAATTTCTTATTGTATCTCCGCGGTGCCGAGGTCGGTGATCAGTCCCGAATCGCACAGCGCGCCCCAGCTGAACACGGTGTTCATCTGACCGCCGCCGCCCTCTAAGTTCAGGTCTCCCGCCACCCATGGGGCGGTGACGCCGGCGTATCCGTACCGGCTGTCCACGGTGTGCCCGACCGACTTCGCGCCGTCGTCGATGTTGTCGGGACCGGCGATCTCGTCGCGCGTCAGCCACGCCGCCTGATCCGCGACGAACCGCTCGGCGGTCTCGCGGTCATAGCCCAGCTCCGCCAGCGCGGCGATGCGGCTCTCCTCGTCCGCGCCGTCCAGAACGGCGTCCACGACCTTCTTGTACTGATCCACGTCCAGCGTCCCCGTCCGCACGGTGGCGGAGGACTTGGGCACGCTGCGCTGCGAGTCGTTGGGATAACTGCCGTCCTCGTTCCTGCCGTAGGACAGGCAGTAGCCGCCGTCGCCGCCGTCGCGGCTGACGTCGACCTTGCCCGAAAGCTCGCCGATGGAGATGATGCTCTCCGGCTGATAGCCGCCGTAGCACGGCCACGCCAGATTGAAGTGCAGATCGCCGCCGTTGTTGAACAGCACGATGGTCTGCTTGGCGTTCTGCGGGGAGATGCGGTCATACGCCGTCACCGGCCAGTTTTCGTCGCTGCTCTCGACCAGCGCGTAGATCTGCGCCCCCGACATGTTGTTGAAGGTCTCGACCTGCTGCTCCGCGCTCAGCGACTTGAACTGCTCGTAGGTCATCGGCTTCGTCTGCGACCGCAGCGCAAAGAACACGCAAAGCCCCACGGCAAGGACCGCCGCGATAACGGCGATCAGTCTGATCGTTTTTGTACGGTCCATATTCCCTCGTCCTTTCTGTGCACGCAATTTTCACCGCGACTATTCTATCACATTCCGCGAAAAAGGGAAGAGGGGAAATGAGAAAAAAGAATGCGGCGTTATGTCGGTATATCGTTTATGCGAAGCATAACCTCGTTTGCGGCGTAAGCCGCAACATCGTTGTGCGAAGCGCACATCGTTTGCGCGAAGCGCAACCTCGTTTTGTGTCCGAGGGGGAACGATGTTGACCTGACGGTCAAACGATGTTTGCGCCGTTGGCGCAAAACGATGTTGTGTCCTGCGGACACAAACACCACCAAAAAGACGACCACGCCTTTGGCGTGGTCG
>JAFSXP010000104.1 GCA_017443965.1 Oscillospiraceae bacterium | reverse complement strand
CGGTCCGTTCATCGAACAGCCTCCTTGTTATACAAATCATACTTTTTATACCACACGGGAAGAGAAAAGTCAAGAGGAAACGCAGAGGCGGCGCCTCTGCGTTTCCTCTTGTTTCGAAATACTCTCTTTACGCGTCCAACGCTTCGCAGACCAGATTGATCAGCGCCTCGCGGATCATGGTTTTTTGTTTGCCTTTTCCGCGGACGTGCTGGGCATAGACGATCGCGAGCCGCTTTTTCGGGTCGATCACCGAGAGCGCGCCTGCCGCGCCGGTCCAGCCGAATTCGCCGACCGAGGTCTTGCGTCCGCTCGCCGCGGGATCCATGTGAACGCGCACGCCGAGTCCGTAGCCGTAGCCGGGGCGGCGAATCTCGCGCCCGCCTTCATGATGGTACGTATACCACGGCTTACCGACGAGCTGATTTTTCGACATTAGGTCGATCGTCTCCGGCTTGAGCAGACGGTAGCCGTCCTTGCTCACGCCGCCGCAGGCGAGCACGGTCAGAAGCTTTCCGTATTCCTTCGGGCAGCTGAACAGTCCGCCGCCGCCGCTTTCGTAGTTTTCGCAGAACGTGAATTCGTTGACCTGCGCCTCGCGGAGCACGATCTCCCCCGTCTCCGGCACGCTGCGGTACATCGCCGCAAAGCGCGTCTTCTGCTCCTCGTTCGGGCGGAAGCCCGTGTCCCGGATGCCGAGCGGCTCGAAGATGATCTTCCGCATATACTCCGAAAAACGCATGCCGGATGCGACCTCGATCACCGCGGCGACGACGTCGTGGCTGAAACCGTAGAGGAATTCCGTGCCCGGCTCGAATTCCCACGGATCCTTCACAAACGCGGCGACTGCCTCACGCGTCGTCACGCCGGGCTTTTGGACTGCTTCCGTGAAGTGCGGATAGTCCCTTTTATAGGCGTAACTCAGCCCGGAGGTCATCGTGATGAGGTGCCGCACGGTGAGGGGCTTCGTCGCCTTTTTGATCTCGTCGCCGTCCTTATAGGAGATCTCCGCGAACTCCGGCAGGTAGTTGCTCACCGGGTCGTCCAACCCGATCTTTCCCGCCTCGATGAGCCGCGCCAGGCAGGTCGCGGTGTAGACCTTCGTGTTGGAAAAGCACCAGCAGAGCGTGTCGTCCGACGCGGGGACGGTCTTCTCCGCGTCCTGCCAGCCGGCGTTGTGGGAATAGACCGTCTCATAGTCCTTCGTTACCAAGACCTGCCCCATCGGCAGGCCGAGTTTGACCTGCTCGTCCAGAAACGCGCCGACCTTTGAAAAGTCCATGTTTTCTCCTCCTCATTTGCTGCATTCCAGTATAAAGTGTATGCCGCTGTCATCCTCGGCGCGGTCTGTTACCGTCATGCCCGGAAAGTCGAATTCGGCGTTCGCGCCCTTCGGCAGCGAGACGTCACAGAAAAAGCGATCCCCCTCGCGCCGCCATGACACGGCGTAGCTGCGGTAGTGTCCGCTTGCCGACGTGATCCTGCCGGTGCGGTCGAGATACGGCGCGATCCTGACGCTGCCGAAGCCGGACGTTTTCGGCTTGATGCCGAGGCAGTATTCGTACATCCACTCCACGCACGAGCCGAGCGAATAATGGTTGAACGAATTCATTGACTTCTCGCTGACGCCGCCCTCCTGTGTGTAGCTGTTCCAGCGTTCCCAAACGGTCGTCGCGCCGTTGACGACGCTGTAGCCCCAGCCGGGATAGGTGCGGTTCGTCAGGATCGCATACGCCAGATCGCTCCTGCCGAGGTCGCACAGCACGGGCAGCAGATACTTCACGCCGAGAAAGCCCGTGGTCAGATGGCGGTCCGCCTCCTCGACCTTCCGCACGAGATTGTCCCGCGCCTCGTCCGCCGTCAGCAGTCCGAAGCGGTACGCCAGCGCATAGGCGGTCTGTGTGTCGCCGGAGGGAACGTCGCCTTCAAAGTACTGCTTCGCCACATTCCCGTCGAGCCGACCGTCGCTCTGCAGTCTGCCGCCGCGCCAGTAGCGGTCGCGGAAATCGCGGCGGATGCGCGAAAACAGCGCGCGGTAATACCGCTCCTCCGGATCGCGGACGATGCGGCACATCTCCGCGGTCAGATACGCGCCGTAGGCGTAATAGAGATTTGCCAGCAGACTGTGCTCGGTCGTCACGCCGACGGACAGCCAGTCGCCGAACTCGCGCTCGCCGCTGCGCAGACCGCCGCCGGCCTCCCTGTCATAATAGTCCAGCAGCCGCTTGGCGGCGGGCAGATTGTCGATCAAAACGCGCGGATCGCCGTACATCCGGTAATGCGTGTACGGGATCACCATGATCGCCTCCGCCCAGCCCGCCGCGACGCTCCATCCGGCAAAGTCGAACGAGCCGACGTGCGGCAGCGGCGCGACCGCGGGCATGGCGCCGTTTCCGTACTGCGCGTCGCGGATATCGGCGAGGTATTTGCGGAAAAAGAGATCGCAGTCCATGTTGTACATGGCGCTTTTGCAAAAGATCTGCGCGTCGCCGAGGTAGCCGAGCCGCTCGCTGCGCTGCGGACAGTCCGTCGGCACGTTCAGGAAGTTGTCGCGGTTGCTCCACAGTGCGTTTCGGAAGACCTTGCTGACGACCTCGTCCGAACAGGTGAAATCGCCCGTCTGCGCAAGATCGGAATACATGCACTCGCCCACAAGGTCGGAGACCTCCGCCTTGCCGTCCACGGTGATCTCCGCGTAGCGGAAGCCGTGGAACGTGAACAGCGGGCGGAACGTCTCATCCCCGCCGCCGGCAAGGATATAGGTGTCGGTCGCCTCCGCCTTGCGCAGATTTTCAGTGTAGAGCCGATCGCCGTCCATGATCTCCGCGTGGCGGAACGTCACGGTCGCGCCGCGCTCGCCGCGGAGCGTGCAGCGCAGCACGCCGGTAAAGTTCTGCCCGAAATCATAGACCGCGCGGCTGCCGTCGCGCAGCAGAAGCGTCGGCTGCAGGCGGTGCTTCACCACGGTCGGCGGCGCGATCGCCGGCTCCAGCCGCATATTCCAGCAGTTTTTCGCCGACTCCTGCCACAGTTTCAGCGGTCCCTGTGCGCTCTCGACCGGCTCCCACGCGGAATCGTCATAGTCCACCGCGGAGAAATCGCCGAGCGACAGCCGCGCGTCGATATACTCGCCCGCGTACAGATCGCTGCGGCGGATCGCGCCGTCGTGCGCCTTCCAGCTCTTGTCCGTGCGGATGTACTCCGTGCGGTCTGCGTATTCCAGCCGAAGCTCCGCCGCCAGCCAGATGCGGTCGCTGTAGCAGTTGCGGCTGAGAAAGAGGAAGCCCGCCGCCCAGCCGTCGGCAAGGATGACGCCGATCGCGTTGCGCTTTTGCAGCAGCGCCGTCACGTCGTAGGCGACGCAGGGGATGCGGCGGTGAAAGTCCGTCCAGCCGGGGGAGAGATAATCCTCGCCCACCGCGCTGCCGTTCAGGTACGCCTTGTAAACGCCGATCGCCGAAACGGTCAAGGTCGCCTTTTTCGGAAGCTCCATCAGTGTGAACGCCTTGCGGAAGTAGGGCGACGGATTGCTGTGCAGATCTCTGCGGTCACGGACGGGACCTGTTTCATATCCGATCCAGAGCGCGTTGAGCATCATCGCAGAGCCTCCTTTTCGTCAGCCCAGAAAATCCTCGCGGTACGTCACGCCGAAGCGCGCGGCAAGCTGCCGCAGTTCGTCGTCGCGGATCGTGTTGACGCGCGGCTTGTCCGCGATCAGCATATAGACCTGCGCGGCTTTTTCCACAGTCTCGATCAGCCCGAACGCCTCGTCCAGCGAGCTGCCGACGGCGTAGATGCCGTGCATGCCCCATATAACGAGGCGGAACTGCTTCATCTTCTCCGCCGTCGCCTCGCCGATCTCGTTCGTGCCGCAGACCATCCACGGCAGCACGCCCACGCCGTCGGGGAAGACCACGATGCACTCGGAGCACATCTGCCACAGCGCGTGCGTGACGTCCTTTTCGTTCAGCGGAAGGATAAAATTCATCGCCAGCGTGTTCGTGGGATGGCAGTGCATCACCACGCGGTGCTTCGGATCGATGGAAAGGCGCGTCATGTGGCTCATCAGATGCGCCGGCAGCTCGGAGGTGAACTGCCCGCCGTCGCGGTAGCCCCACAGAAGCTCGGCGTTTTTGCCGTCAGAGCTGACGCGCAGCACGCCGAGATTGGTCTCGGGATCGTCCTGCACGTTCTTAAAATACTTGCCCGTGCCGGTCACGATCAGATACCGCCCCGCCAGCATCTTTGCGTCAAAGCCGGTCGGGATCGTGCGCAGCACCTTCGCCGTGTCCAGATACGGCGCGACCTCCGCCTCGTCCAGCAGCATGCTGATGTTGCCGCCGTTGCGCTCGTCCCAGCCGAGACGGTACATATTGGCGGTCGTCTTTCCCATTTCGCGCACGAACGGCGCGTTCAGAATATCCTGCATGATTTAACCCCTCTTTGAAAGAATCTCTTTTTCGTATTGCCTGATCTCGGCGAACCACTGCCCGTCCTGCGGCTTTTGGCAGCGGCGGCAGTATTCGCCCCACACCTCGCCGAACGGCAGCGTTTTCAGCTCCTCCTGCCGCACCAGCAGCTCGGTCCTCTCGCCCGCGTCCTGCAGGCGCGTGAGCGCCTCGTGCGGCTCCAGAAGCGCCAGCAGAAGCGCCTTCTGCACGCTGCGGAAGCCCGTCGTCCACGCGGCGATGCGGTTGATCGACGCGTCGAAGAAGTCCAGCGCAAGGAACACGCGGTCGATGCCGCAGCGGACGACCTCCTTGCAGATCTCCTTCGACTCGTCGTCCAGCAGCACCGCGTGATCCGAGTCCCAGCGGATGCCGCGCGTCAGATGCAGCGCCATCTTTTCGTCGTACAGCAGGATCGACGAGATCTTGTCGCTGACCAGCTCGGTCGGGTGGTAGTGCCCGTTGTCCAGCAGGCAGATGCAGTCGTCGCGCCCCGCGGCGTATTTGAGGCACCACTCGGCGGAGCCGACGGTGTAGCTCTCCACGCCGATGCCGAACACCTTGCTCTCCACGCAGGGGAAGACCTTCTGCTTGTCGAACGGCTCGGCGAGGATCGCGTCGATGGACTCCTTGTAGCGCCGCCGCGGACCGATGCGGTCGGCGGGGATATCCTTGAAGCCGTCGCCCGTCCAGATGTTCATCACGCACGGCGTTTTCAGCTCGTCCGCCAGGTACTGCGAGATGCGGATGCACGCTCTGCCGTGGTCGATCCAGAATTTCCGCGTCTTCTCGTTCGGCGACGAGAGCGTCAGCGGATCGCACTTCGGATGCGAGAAGAACGTCGGGTTGAAGTCGCAGCCGATGCCGCGCGCCTTGCAGAAATCCACCCACTTTTTAAAGTGCTTCGGCTCCAGTTTGTCGCGGTCGACCCAGCCGCCGTTCTCTTCGTCGAAGATCGCGTAGCTGGCATGTAAATTCAGCTTGACCTGCCCGGGCACCAGCGAGATCACCTTGTCGATATCCGCCATCAGCTCCTCGGGCGTTCTCGCGCGACCGGGGTAGTTGCCGGTCGTCTGGATGCCGCCGGTCAGCGGCGTGTCGGGATCGGCGTCGAAGCCGTGCACGTCGTCGCCCTGCCAGCAGTGCAGCGCCAGCGGCACGGTCATGAGCTTTTCGATCGCCGCGTCCGTGTCGACGCCCAGCAGCGCGTACGCCCTCTTTGCCTCCGTATAGCTCATGCCTTCGCCTCCATCTGCACCTTCAGATTGCCGAGCGCCGTCGCCTCGATCGGCAGCGCGATCACGCGCATGCCGGTCGCCTCGGCGGTCAGCTCGTTGAGCAGCTCGTTCTTCGCCCCGCCGCCGACGATATACAGGCGGTCGTAAGATTTTTCCGTATTCTCCGCCAGCTCGCGCAGCGCGTCGCGGTAGCAAAGCGCCAGCGAACGGCACGCGACGCGGTAATAGTCGCCCGCTTCGGGAAGCGGCGCGCCGAGCGCCTCGTCGAACGCCGATTTCATGCTGGCGGGCGCCAGAAACGCGGGCGCATTCGCGTCGACGGTCTTTTCGCAGCGGCTTTGCCGCGCAAGCTCCATCGTCTCCGCGGGGGAAAGCGTGGGCGTCAGTTCGTCGCGCAGGCGGTTGAGCAGCCACATGCCGATGATGTTCTTCT
The DNA here is from genome assembly GCA_017443965.1 of Oscillospiraceae bacterium. GTDB lineage: Bacteria > Bacillota > Clostridia > Oscillospirales > Oscillospiraceae > RGIG3566. The sequence goes on along the minus strand of JAFSXP010000104.1, from coordinate 7,245 downwards.
GATAGCGGATATAGCCGACGCCGCCCTCGTTCGCCCAGTTGCCGAGGCGGCTCTTTTCGTCGGTCAGCGGCCTCGGCGACTTCACGCCCAGCAGCGACCACGTGCCGGACGAGATGTACGGCGCATCCCCCTCCATCGGGATGCCCTCTACGGCGGAGGCGGTGTCGTGCGTGGCGCACAGCGTCACGCGGCAGCTGCCGCCGACCTGCGCCGCGATCTCCGGCAGGAGCTCTCCCAGCACTGTGCCCGGCTGCGTGAGCGCGGGGAACAGATGCTTCGGCAGACCGAGCGCGTCGAGAATTTCCGTGTCGAATTCGCCCGTTTCGGCGCTGACAAGCCCCGTCGTGGTGGCCTCCGTGTACTCGCGCGCCTTCACGCCGGTCAGGCGGTACATCAGGTATTCCGGCAGCATCAGCATGTCGGTCACGCCCTCGAGCCGTCCGCGCGCCAGATCGTCGCACAGCTGATAGACCGAGGTGAACGGCTGGAACTGGCAGCCGGTGCGGCGGTACAGCTCCTCGAACGGCATCGCCTTATGCGCCCGCTCGATCGCCGCGTCTGTGCGCGCGTCGCGGTAGGCGTGGCAGGGGAGCACCGGCGTATCGCCGCACAGCAGGACGTAATCCACGCCCCACGTGTCGACGGACAGCGATTCGAGCGTCCCGAACTGCCGTATCGCCTCGCCGATCCCGCGCACGACGTGCGCGAAGATCGCCTCCATGTCCCACACGAGATGCCCGTCCTGCTTCTGCACGCCGTTGGGGAAGCGGTAGACCTCCTTGGTCTGCAGCTTTCCGTCCTCGCGCCAGCCGACGATGTGCCGTCCGGACGACGCGCCGACGTCGATGGCAAGATAGTATTTCATGGCTCATCACCTTCCAAATCCGGCAGGATCCGGATCCCGATATCGCAGTTGATCTTTTGCTTCATGGCGCGGTCGGCATTTCCGCGGAAATGCCCGTGCTTATATGCGCCGATGGACACGGTCAGATCGGAGATCACATACAGCTCGCCCAGCCCCGTGTCGCCGTTTAAGCCGCTGTTGATGTCCGCGCTGACGACGTATGCGCCGGAGGCGTTGATCGCGCGGATCGCGCCGGCGAACGGCTCGGCGACCGCGCCGCGGAAGCCGGTGCCGAACAGGCAGTCCAGCACGCTGCCGAAGGCGGTAAAGTCCGTGCCCTGCGTGTATCGCACCGCGGGCACGCCCGCCTTGACGGCTTTTTCATAAAAATACGCGCCGTCCTCGGAAAACTCGTCCGACAGCAGGAAGATCGTGCAGTCGATCCCCGCCTCGCGCAGGTACCGTGCCGCGACGAAGCCGTCGCCGGCATTGTTGCCCTTGCCGCAGACGACGGCGACGGGCGGGACCCACGACGCCGCGCGGAAGATTGCCTCGCCGGCGCGGCGCATCAGCTCCTTGGACGGCACGAAATGCGCGATGGTGTACGCGTCGCTTTCGCGCATGGTTTTCACGGATACGGTTTTCGGTTCCATCTTGCGTTTCCTCAATAAACGAGCGGGGGAGCGGAGACCGCTCCCCTGCAAGGGAGTTTGTTAGCCGAGCTCGGCTGCGGTGAAGACCTGCGCCGGACGTGTGAGCGCGAAGAAGAGGATCGTGTTCTTGAAGCACACCTCCAGCGCCTCCGTACCGGCAAGCGTCACGGTCGGCTCCGCGTCGCTGACGGACAGGAACTTGCCGCCGCCAAGATAGATGCAGTACGTCGTGCCGTCTTTTTCGACCTTGGTCAGCACTTCGCCTGCCTTCAGATGGCGGGTGTCCAGTTCCTGCAGACGGTCGCGCGCGATGTCGCAGTGGACTTTCTGACCGCCGTAGTAACCGTCGACCAGCATGCCGTACAGCGCCTTGTTTGCGTCGTAGCTCGCGGGCATCGTGTAAAGACCGAGGATGTTCTTGCCGCTGCTCTCAAACAGCGCCTGCAGATCCGCGCCCGGCGCGATCAGCTTTTTCGCGTCCTTCGTGCTGTCGCCGGTCACGATGTAGGCGTACGCGCCGCGGATCGCGTCGACGGCGCTCTTGCTGCTGAGCTTCAGCTCCGCGGCAAGAGCCGCGTCGTCCATCGCCGCGAGCTTTTCCATCCGCGCGGTCGCCTCGGCGCCGAGCAGCGGATTTATCACGGTGGTGGAGATGATATTCGACGGGATCTCCGCGACGAAGCCGTCGCCGCAGACGATCCGCTCGCCCGGCTGCGCGGTCACGGTCACGGTGAAGGAGATCGTCTTCGACTGCCCGGCGGGGATATCCAGCGACCATGAAAGCTTGCCGCCTTCGTTCGTCGCGCCCTCGGCGGAGACGAGCGTCGTGCCGGCGGGGATCTGCTCGGTCACGGGCAGCGCGGTATACGCCTCGCCGGATTTGTTCGTGATGACGACGGTATACGTCAGCTTGCCGCCGGTCTGTACGTCGCCGAACGGACCGACGTCCACGGTGCGGTCGATGACCATGCGCGGATACGCCATGCGGCTTTTTGCCGCCGGCGTGATGACGGCGGTGTCGTGGTCGACGTCGTCCACAAGCCGCGCGATATGTACCTCGGTCGCCTGCGCGAGATACGCGTCGCTGACCAGCTCGGTGTACGGCACCAGGAACGCCGCGCCTTCCGGCTCAAGGTGCTCGACGCCGTTTGCCAGATCGTAGCGCCACGTTCTTTCGTGCGAGTAAGAGAGGATCATGCCGTCGCCCATGTAGATGCCATAGACGTAGTCGATCCGTCCTTGGATCACGTCAAGCAGGTCGCCGGGCTGCAGCATGGCGAACAGCTCCGACGCGGAGGCGAGCGGCTCGTTGCTGCCGGGAGACCAGGTGTAGACGGTGTTGTAATCCTCCATCAAACCGCTGAGACGGTTATAGGTGGCGGCGGTCGCGGTCGGCACCATTTCGTGATTCAGCGTGTTTTTAAGGATCGACACCGCCAGTCCGTGGGGGCTGCCGTACCAGACCTTTTGCGAGGTGATGGTCTCCGGCGCGGCGAAGTAATGGTTGCGCAGGTTGCCGCCGTTCGCGGTCGCCACCTCGGAGAGCTGGCACTGATCGAGCTGCAGCAGCGAGTGATCCTTGTCGTAATACGCCCACGCGGTCGCGATCAGCGCCTTCTGCCGCTCTTCGGTGGTCTCGACGTTGGGATTGACCGGCTTATCGGACGTCACCTTATGACCGCTGTCGGGCAGCTCGCCCGCCTGCGAGGGACGCAGCAGGAAGAACGCGTCGTAGGAAAGCGCCTTCCAAAGCTCCTTGCCGCCGCGTCCGCGCGTGAATTCACCGGTCGCGGTGTCGTAAAGCGCGTAATTCGTGTTGCCCAGGCAGAACAGATACGTCGCCGATTGCACCTTGCGCGGCGCGTTGTCCTTGTATTCGTCCAGCGTGACGCTCACGACCACGTCGCCCGGGCGCATATAACTCACGCTGAACTCGTTGATGCGCTGGCGGTCGCTGACGAACCACGTGCTCTTGCCGCCGACGTACTGCCGCACCAGCAGCGGGTTTTTCTCGTAGGCGTCCTCGCGCAGCGTGTACGGCCACGCCTCTTTGGTGGTGCCGCGCATATAGCCGACGCCCTTGCGCTCAATGTGCACCTGCTTGTAGATGCTGTCGAACATCGTCTGCAGATCGTCCAGCGCCAGCGTCTTGCCGAGCACCTTGTCGTAGAACTGCTCGATGAGGGAGGTGTCGTCGGTGATCTCGAAGCCGTAGAGCTGCTGCCAGCCCTCGCTGTAACGGTGATAGAAATCGGTCAGGGCGTCGGTGACGTCGCTGCCGAACGGCGCGCCGCCGATAAAGCTTTGGATCTCGTTCGACGGGATGTTCGCCACGCTGCCGCCGCCGGAGACGATCGTCTCACCGGCAGCCGCCGTCAGCCTGACGGTGTACTGCAGCAGCTTTTTCCCGCCCGCGGGGATATCCAGCGTCCAGGTGATCTTACCGTCCTTGTAAACGCCGCCCTCGGTGATCGAGCCCTCGACAAGCTCTGTGCCGGTGGGGATCTGCTCGGTGACGGGCACGGCGGAATATGCCTCGCCCGCGTAGGCGGAGTCGGTGATGCGCCGGTAGGTCAGATAGTTCGAAACCGTCGTGTTGTTGCTGACGCACACGGAGTAGGTCAGCGTGCCGCCGGCAGTCGCCGTGCCGAACGGCGTGATGTCGACGCTGCGGTCGATCTCCATGGCGGGGTACTGCATGCGGCTGTACGCCGACGGCGTGATCGTCACGGCGTCGATCACCTTGTCGTTGCCGGGATCGTTATCGCCGTCGTCGACCGTGATGGCGTCCAGCGGACGGAAGACCAGGAACCACGCGACGGAGGGATCGCCCTCGGCGGGGAAGGAGTAACTCGAGCCCGCGATCGAGTCCGTGCCGTCCACGTACGCTGCGATCACGTCGTGCAGGAACGACACCGCGCCGCGTCCCTCATAGGAATCTCTGCCGGTCGCCATGTCGTATTTGCCGCCCCAGCAGTCCAGCACGCGGCCGTCGCCGATGTAGAGCATCGCGTGACCGGCGGGCACCAGCACGTCGCCCGGACGCATGGTCGTCTCCCAATTCCGGAAGAACTCACGCATCTCGGCGGCGGTCACGCGCTTGCCCAGATCGGTCGTATAACTATTACCGAATTCCTTTTCCATGCGTTTGTCGTCCCAGTAGCGCACCAGCGCGACGTCCTTGCCGTAGATCTCCTTGGAGTGATTCCACAGGCAGCGCGTCACCCAGTCGAGCGAGTAGCCGGTAAAGCGCTCGTTCAGCGCGTTATAGTAGGTCTTCTGCACATAGTCCGAGCAGACGGAGAAGATCGTCGTGTCCTGTGAGCCGAATTCGGGCGCGGCGTCCTCGGTCAGGCGCCACGAGCCGCTGTAATACTTGTTCAGCAGCTCCGGCGTGATGTTCTGCGAATCGTACTGGATCTTCGTGTCCTTCAGCGAATACGCCCACGCCGTGTCGATGAGCGCCTGTTCCAGATCGGCGCGCGTCAGTTTGGCGGACTGTTCGGCGCTCTCGTAGCGCACCAGCACGGTCGCCGCCTGCGCGCGGGTGGACGTGCCCTTCGGCATCAACTTATTGCCGCTGCCCGAGAGGATGCCCTGCGCCACCGCCCACGCGATGGCGTCCTTCGCGTAGTCGCTGACGGTATTTGCGTCGGCGAACGCGGAAACGTCGCCTCTGCCGCTCGTGTCCTTGCCCTGTGCGCCGGCATAGCGGTACAGGATTGCCGCCATCTGCTCGCGCGTCAGCGGATCGTTCACGCCGTAGCGTCCGTCGGGATAGCCGTTGACAATGCCGTTCTGCGCCGCCCATTTGACGGCGGCTTCGTACCAGCTGCCCGCGACGACGTCGGAGAACGTCGCCGTGCCGTCGTCCGCGGGCGTGCCCGCGACGCGGTGCAGGATGGTGACGAACATGGCGCGGCTCAGCGTGCCGTTCGGATCGAACTTCATGTCGCCGACGCCGTTCATCCAGCCGGCGTCGGTCGCCTTTTCGATATACCGGTAGTACCAGTCCAAAGGCTCGTAGTCGTCATAGTCGAAGGTGTTCGCCGCGAACGCGGTCAAACAGAGCCCGAACAGGGCGGCGGCGACCAAAATCGCCGCGAGTACGGTGCGGAACTTCTTCATCGTGTGACCTCCTTATATCCGGGGGATGTGTATGTATGGTTTCATTTTAGAGGATGAAAAATCGAAATGCAAGAGCCGCGAGCATAGTTTTTTGTTTTTTTCTTTTAACTTTCTCAATGAAAATGCGCACATGGCGGATGCCATGTGCGCGTTTTGGTTTACTTTTACGATGCGAAGCACACGCCGCGGCGGTCGCCGTTCTTGACGGTGTAAAGCGCCTCGTCGGCTGCCTTGAAGCAATCGTCGCCGTCGGTATAACTCTCGCCGAACGCCACGCCCACGCTGATGGACACGGGCGGCAGATCGCCGATCGGCATCTGCAGCGTGTCGTTGATCTGCTGGATCTTCTTGCGGATCAGCGTCTTGTGCCGCAGACCGGTGTTCGACATCAGCACCACGAACTCGTCGCCGCCGATACGGCAGATGGGATCGTCCGCGCGGAAACTCAGCGCCAGCACGGAGGAAACGCGCGACAGGATGCGGTCGCCGGCGTCGTGCCCGTAGGTGTCGTTGATCTTTTTGAACTCGTCGATGTCGAGGATCAGGATCGCCGACGACGCGTAGTCCATCTGCTCGCGCAGGGCTTCATAGCCGTTGCGGTTATAGACGCCGGTCAGCTTGTCGTGCGTGGCGTCGTAGGCAAGCTGCTTCGTCCGCTGCTGCGTCGCCGCCAGCACGCTGTTATACGCCCGCGCAAGGAAGCGCAGCTCCCGCGCGCCGCCGACCGAGATCGGCTTGTTGGCGTTGATATTGCCAATGGCGCGGTACAGCGGCCGGATCATCAAAAACGCGGTGAGCATGGCGGTGGCTGCGATCAGCGCGAACAGCAGCCCGACCAGAAGACTGTGCGTGGTCAGCAGGTAGCGCGCCTCTTCTATGGCGTTTTGCTGACGCTCCGCCGTTTTCTGCACCAGCATGTCGATGCAGGTCTGCACGTTGTCGTCGATCTGCGCCTTCTTTTCGATGTACTCATCCTCGTACAGCATCGACCGCGCGAGCTCTATCTTCTTTTCCGGCGTCAGCAGCGAATCCAGCCACTTGATGGACGTGTGCTGCAGCGTTTCGGGGTAGTTCTTGACGTTATAGCCGTTCGCGTCGATCACAAGGCGCATGGTGTAAAGCTCCGTGACCATCAGCTCGGTGGACTGGCTGAGCGACGTCTGCAGCAGCTCCTGCGCGTCGGTGTCGTCCAGAAGCTCCGTGCGCAGCGCGGCGACCGCGTTGCCGCGGCGGCGGGTGACGTACGCCTCTTCAAAGTAGTTGTTGAGGTACTTGACGTTCGCGGTCATGGCAAAGTTGCGTGCCTGATCTGTCAGGTACGCGGAACCGAGCTTCATATCCGTTGCGCTCTCCTGCCAGGAGATATAGTCCTCGGTTGCCTGCTTCATCTCTGCGTAGCTGTTGCTGACCTTGTGGGTGATAAAGATCAGCGCGGCGGTGACGATCACGGCAATGACGATCAGAGCAATGTCGAGGGTGCGCAGGGAGACCTCATTCGATGCGGTTTTTGTCTGGTTTTCCATGCAGCGAACTCCTAAACGAGCGTCCCGTGCGATGTGCCTTTCTGTATTCAATTACACATACGCATAGATACACTTATACCATACTGTTTATAGATTG
>JAFSXP010000103.1 GCA_017443965.1 Oscillospiraceae bacterium | reverse complement strand
GGTATATTGAGGTTCTTTTTTCCGAAGGGATACGACTTCCGCAAGCTGACGGATGAGGAATTGCAAAAGGTCGTTGCACTGATCAACAACAGACCGCGCAAGCGTCTCGGTTGGCGTACCCCCAATGAAGTCTTTTTTGATCAGTCAGGTGTTGCACTTGCTTGACAATCTGCCCGGCTCCCTCTCTGAGGGAGCTGTCAGCCGGAACGGCTGACTGAGGGAGTTACTCCCTCCGTCACGGCTTCGCCGTGCCACCTCCCTCACGGAGGGAGGCTTTAGCTCTGCCTTCTGCCGTCTGCCCTCTGACCTCTGACCTCTGACCACTGCTTGACGGCGGAGGCGGCGGGTGCTATGATAAACCCGTCAAAAACAGGACTGTGAGGTGCGAACATGGGCTTTCTGGACAATGAAAACGTGATCTACGTCGCGGCGCACCGCGGCTGGTCGGCAAAATACCCCGAAAACACGATGGAGGCGTTCCGCGCGGCTGCCGCGCTGCACGTCGATCAGATCGAGACGGACGTACACATGACGAAGGACGGGCAGCTCGTCCTCCTGCACGACGACACCGTCGACCGCACGACGAACGGCTCCGGCCACGTGCACGACTTCACGCTGGCGGAGCTTGAAAAACTCGACGCGGGCAAGACCCGCGGCATGGAGGGGCAGGGGTATCGCATCCCGACGCTGGCGGAGTTCGTCGAGTTTCTCAAGACGCTGCCGACGATGACGCTGAACCTCGAGCTGAAGGAGTACCCCGAAAAGGGCAACGACGGTATCGCCTACGACGCGTTCGACCGCGCGCTGGCGATGCTGGACGAGGCGGGCTACGCAGACCGCATGGTCGTCAACACGTTCAGCGGCAAGCTGCTGGAGTACATCGAGGACCACTACGGCGACAAATTCCGCCGCCACACGTATTACCCGATCGGCTATCTGCGAAAGGGCATGACGCGCGATCCGTATCACACGGGCGGCGCGTACTGCTGCTGCATGTTCCGCTCGGTGTGGAACGATCCCGCCAACATCGCGTCGAAGGCGGAGTTCGACTTCATGCGCAGCCGCGGCATCCGTCCGTGGGCGGGTACCGCCGTCAAGGACGAGCGGACGGTCGATCTCGCGATCGCGAACGGCGCGCCGCTGATCACCTGCAACAATCCCGACCTCATTTTGGAGCTGCTGCGGAAGAAGGGGTATCACGCATGAAGATCGCCTGTCTGCAAATGGATACGCCGCTCGGCAGGACGGAGGAGAATTTCCGCACCGCCGAGCGCCTTGTGCGCAGCGCGCCGCCGTGCGACGTGCTGGTGCTGCCGGAGATGTGGAACACCGGCTTTTTCCCGCGTGACGCGCTGGAAGCGCTGTGCGACCGCGACGGCGAGGAGGTAAAGCGCCGCATCGGCTCGCTGGCGCGTGAAAAAGGCGTGAACATCGTCGCGGGCAGCGCGGCGAACCTGCGCGGCGGCAGAATTTACAACACCGCCTACGTCTTCGACCGCGCGGGCAAGTGCGTCGCAAGCTACGACAAGACGCATCTGTTCTCGCCGTCGGGCGAGCAGGAGCGCTTCACCGCGGGCGGCGCGGTCTGCCGCTTCGCTCTGGACAACGTCGAGTGCGCGCTGATCATCTGCTACGATCTGCGCTTTCCCGAGCTGACGCGCAAGCTGGCGCTCTCGGGCGCGCAGGTGCTGTTCGTGCCGAGCCAGTGGGGCAAGGCGCGGCTCGGACATCTGCACGCGCTGCTGACGGGGCGCGCGATCGAAAATCAGATGTTCGTCGCCAACTGCAACAGCGCGGCATTCGACTGCGGCGGTGAGAGCACCGTGCTTTCGCCGTGGGGCGAGACGCTCGCGCAGGCGGGCGGCGGCGAGGAGACTTTGACCGCGGACTGCGACCTCGACGCGGTCGCGGCGGCGCGAAGCGCGATCCCCGTCTTCCGCGACAGAAGGCAGGAGATCTACTAAACACAAAAAGACGGCGCTGCATCGCGTCGTCTTTTGCACCCGGGCGGGAGGGGCAGCATATACTGTCGTGTAGCAGACCCAAATCTCTCCGGGGAGTGAATGACTATGCAAGAATCCTACTACACGACCGGCGGCGGGCGGCCTCCCGTGCCGCAGCCGCAGACGGACGGCGCGCAGCGGTCCGAGGGCATGGTGCAGGCGCTGCAGATGCTGCTGCGCAGCGGGCTGAGCGGTCTTGTCGACTTCGGCGCGACGGCGTTCTGGTCCGATACATTTCTGGTCGGCTCGGCGCTCGTCCAGCCGACGGCTGCCGCGGCGTACGACAATCTGGACGACACGCTGACCGCGTCGTTCGGCGGCTTCACGCCGTGCGCCTGCGAATTCATCGACGTGACCGGCACGCTGTATCTGGCGGTCGGCGCGGGTGTGGAGACCGACATCCCCGTCACGCGGCTGGCGCTGGAGGACGTCGACGGCGTGGCGTTCGCCGCGGTCGCCGGCGATTATCAGAGCGCACGCGCCCTGATGAGCCGCATCCTGCATCCCGCCTCCTGCCGCGACGCGTGCCCGCCGTATCCCGATCCCTGCTGCGAGCCGTGCGATCCGGATTTCCCCGCGGTCGGCAGAACGGTCGCGCTCGTCACGGGACCGGTCGTGATCGTCGGCGCGGTGATGCTCGGCAGGATCGGCGACGTCTTGGTGCTGGCGAACGACACCGATGAACGCTTCTATTTCATCGACGCCGACAAGGCGCAGATCATCCGCTGAACGACGGTGACCGAAAAGCCTCCCTCCTTGAGGGAGGTGGCTCGCCGAAGGCGAGACGGAGGGAGTAACTCCCTCAGTCAGCTTCGCTGACAGCTCCCTC
>JAFSXP010000102.1 GCA_017443965.1 Oscillospiraceae bacterium | reverse complement strand
GCTTCGATGATCTTTGTCGCAAGCGAGGACAGCCCATAGCCGAGCGCGATGCCGACGACGCCGCCGAGCGCGCTCGTGGTCGCCGCCTCGATGACGAACTGTTCCAGGATATACCGCTCCTTCGCGCCGAGCGATTTGCGGATGCCGATCTCGCGCGTGCGCTCCGTGACGGAGACGAGCATGATGTTCATGATGCCGATCCCGCCGACCACCAGCGAGATCGCCGCGATCCCGGCGAGCACCGCCACCATGATGCTGATGATACTCGTCACGGTGTCGAGGATCTCCGACATACTGATGACCGTGTAGAATGAATCGCTTTCAAAGAAGTCGTACAGCGAATCCTCCAGCGCCGATTTGCTTTCGGAGACGCTGTCCTCGTCGCGGACGGTGACGACGTAGCCGGAGATGCGTCCCGACGTGCGCGAGGCGGTGGTATACGGCAGATACACGCAGTCGTCCGTGCCGCCCTCCTCCGGCGTGTCGCCCTCCTGCGCCATAACGCCGATGATGCGGAGCTTCAGATAGCCGATGCGGACGCTCTGCCCGACGGCTCTGCCGCCGAAGTAGGTGCTGTTCAGATACTCGCCGACCACGCAGACCTTTGAGTAGGTCGCCACGTCGCTGTACTGGATGCCGCGCCCCTGCGAGATCTCGTAACCGCGGATGCCGAAATAATCCTCGCTGACGCCGCTGACCGTGGTGGCGTCGATCGTCTCGGTGCCGATCTTGACCGTGCCGTTCACGGACGCGGTGGGACTGCAAAGATCCAGATATTTCTCGTTTTCCTCGACGATCTCGTAGAAATCGTCGACCGACAGCGTGCGCGTTGCGCCTCTGGCGCGGACGTTGACCGTCAGCGTGTTGGTGCCCAGCGAGGAGAAGCTCTCCGTCACGTAGTTGGACAGACCGTTGCCGAGACCGATGATGACGATGACCGCGGCGACGCCGATGATGATGCCCAGCATGGTGAGGAACGTGCGCATTTTGCTTGCCCAAATGTTTTTCAGCGCCATGCTGACCGAGTCGAGGATGCTCACGACGCGCCGCCCCCTTTCGGATGCGGTGCGTGCACCATCGCCTCCGGCGAATCCGCCGGACCGTCGTAGACGACCGCGCCGTCCTCCAGCCGGATGATCCGCTTTGCCTGCGCGGCGATGCCGTTGTCGTGCGTGATCAGCACGACCGTATGCCCGTCCTCGTTCAGCTTTTGCAGGATGCCCAGCACCTCGCGTCCGGTCTTGCTGTCCAGCGCGCCGGTCGGCTCGTCGGCAAGGATGATCGACGGCTCGCCCACCAGCGCCCGCGCGATGGAAACGCGCTGCTGCTGACCGCCGGAGAGCTGATTCGGGCGGTTGCGCCATTTTTCGCCGAGCCCGACGTCCTCCAGCGCTTTGCGCGCCCGCTGCCGCCGCTCCGATTTGCCGACGCCCGCGTACATCAGCGGCACCTCGACGTTTTCGGCGATGTTCAGCTTCGGCAGCAGATTGTACTGCTGGAAGATGAAGCCGAGCATCTCGTTGCGGATCTCCGCCAACTTGTTTTTGCCGAGACTGCCGACGTCCGTGCCCTCCAGCAGGTATTCGCCCTCTGTCGGCACGTCGAGACAGCCGATGATATTCATACAGGTGGATTTGCCGCTGCCGGACGCGCCGACGATGGCGACAAATTCGCCGCGCTCGATCCGGAACGACACGTGATCCGCCGCGACGACGGTGCTGTCGCCCATGTAGTAGTATTTACAGACGTTTCTGAATTCGATGAGGGCGCTCATATCACTGCCCTCCGCGGCTTGAGCTGGGACGGCTGCTGCTGCCGGAGCTGCTGCCGCCGGAGCTGCTGTCGGAACGCTGACCGCCCGACCAGTTGCCGCTCGGGCGCTGGCCGCCCATGCCGCCCATGCCGCCCATGCCGAAGCCGAACGGGTTGCTGTCGCCGCGAGTGGCGTTCACATAGGCAACGGTATCGCCCTCCTGCAAGCCGGAGACGATCTCGATGGTGTCGTCGTCGCTCACGCCGGTGACGACCTCGACCATGTAGTATTTCGCTTCGCCCTCTTCATCCTCGCGCGGCTTGCCGTTCGCCGCGGACGGCGATGCGGCGGTGACCATGACGCGGTTGCCGCGCTGCAACGCCGCCGACGGGATGGTCAGCACGTCCGTCGCCGCCTCAAGCTCGATGGTCGCGTCGACCGTCATGCCGGGCAGGAGCCCTTCCTTGTCGTCGATGCGGATCGTGACGGGATAGGTCGCAACGCCGTTGGAGTTGGTACCGACGGGGCTGACCTTGGTGACGACGCCCTCAAACGTCTTGCCCGCCACGGCGTCCGCCGTGACCTGCACCTTCTGCCCAACGGCGATGTTGGAGATGTCCAGCTCGTCGACCGAGAGCGTCATGGTGAGATAGCTCAGATCGTAGATGGTGCAGAGCGTCTTGTTCATTTCGGTATTCTCGCCGGCCTTGTAGTACTTGTCGATGATCGTACCCGAGATCGGCGAGGTGATGGTGTAGTTGTCAAGCTGGTCGCGGCGGTTTTCCATGGAGATCTCCGCGTTGCGCAGCGAATCCTTTGCCGACTGGATCTGATCGTCCAGATCGGAGCTTTTCAGCACGGCGATGACGCCGCCCTTTTCCACGCGGTCGCCCTCTTTCGCCTTGAGCTGCGAGACGGTGCCGGAGATCTCCGCCGTGACGGTCGTCTCGTCGTCAAGCTTGAACGTGCCGCTGTCCGCGGACGTCATGCTGCCGACCGCAGCCGTGGCGGTCTGCCCGGTGGAAAGCCCGCCGGGGTTTTTGACCTCGATGGCGACGGTGCGCACGATGCGGTTGCCCGTGAGCACCGAATCGATCGCCGCGATCTTCGAGATCGTGCCGGTCAGCGTCTCGAACGTGCCGTCCAGCGTGACGGTCGCGCTCTGCCCGACGGTGAAGCCCGCCGCCTCGTCCGCGAGGAACGGTACCTCGAGCGTCATCACGTCGGTGTCCTGCACGACGGCGATCCGCTGTCCCTGCGTGACCTTGTCGCCGACCTCCACCAGAAGGGACGTGACGCGCCCCGCCTCGTCGGTCGTGACGTTCAGCTTGTCGCGGTCCTCGAGCGTTTTGTTATAGTTGCGCTGCTGCTGCTTCAGACTGATCTGCGCCTGCTCCAGATTGCTGGAGACGGACGAGGGATCGATCGTGTACAGCACGTCGCCCTCGGAGACGATGTCGCCTTCTTCAAAGTCGGCGGTCAGAATGGTCGCCTCCACAAGGCTGGTGACGATGTAGGAATCCGCCGCGTCCAGCGTGCCGGTGCCGGTGATCTCGGACGTGACGTTTCCGCGCGTGACCTCGATCTCGGTATACTCCACCTGCTGTGTCGTCTGCGTGCGGTTGCCCGCGATCAGCCGCGGCACGAAATACACCGCCGCCGCGATCACGGCGAGCACGATCAGCCAGATCCACCATTTTCTCTTTTTCTTCTTTTTCGGCGCGGGCGCTGCCGGCGTCATTTTTTCTTCTTCCATGTGAACCGCCCTTTCCCGTCATAAATACGCTCCCATTTTAGCGTGTCGGCGTCCTCGGCGCGTGAATAATCTGTGAATTTTTTACAAAAACAAATGCGGCGTTTTTCCCTTGACAAGCCCCTCCGCTGCCGTTATAATATTCCCGTTAAAGGGGAGTAGTTGTCACGCATGGTCAACAATCGCCCGGGTCTGTCCGGTGGTCATGCGCCTACCTGTTAGGAACGAGACTTTTAACACGGTCAGTCCGTGTTAGAGGTCTGTTTTTTTGGAGGAATCAATATGACCGATATCCTGTGGGTGAATATCCTGCTGTTTGTCGTGGGCCTTGCGCTGATCATCAAGGGCGGCGACTGGTTCGTGGACGCCGCGACGTGGATCGCGGAGGCGTCCGGCATCCCGAAATTTTTGATCGGCGCGACGATCGTCTCCGTAGCGACGACGCTGCCGGAGATCATCGTGTCCGCCATGGCGGCGGCAGAGGGCAGCACGGAGATGGCGGTCGGCAACGCCGTCGGCTCGGTGTCGGCAAATCTCGGGCTCATCATGGCGTTCTCGCTGATCTGCATTCCCGCCGTGATCCGCCGCAAACAGTTTTCGATCAAGGGCGGTCTGATGGTCGCCGCGGTCGCAGTGCTGCTGCTGTGCTGCCTCGACGGCAAGGTGACGCTCGGCGAAGGGCTGATCTGTCTGGCGATCTTCATCGCGTTCATCTATGAGAACATCCGCAGCGCCAAGCAGGACACGGACAGCTCCGAGCGGCAGCCGTTCGAGAAGAAGGCGCTTGCCAAAAACATCATTCTGTTCGCGGTCGGCGCCGCCATGCTGGTGATCGGCTCGCGCCTGCTGGTGGATAACGGCACCTATCTTGCCGCAGCGCTCGGCGTGGACGAGCGCGTGATCGCGGTGACGATGGTCGCCATCGGCACCTCCCTGCCGGAGCTGGTCACGGCGATCACCGCCGTGGTCAAGAAGCAGTCGAGTCTTTCCGTCGGCAACATCCTCGGCGCGAACATCATCGACATCACGCTGATCCTGCCGCTGTGCGCGGTTATAGGCGGCGGCGCGCTGCCGGTGTCGCAGGCGAGCTACTTCATCGACCTGCCGGTGTGCCTTGCCGAGGCGGCAATCGCCGTTATACCGACGATCATCCGCGGCAAGTTCAGCCGCGTACAGGGCGTGCTGATGGCGGTGGTGTACGTCGCGTATCTGGTCTACACGTTCGCGGTGTGATTTGGAAAAAACGGAGGCGCAAGTCAAAAGACTTGCGCCTCTGTTTTTTTACGCTTACAGCAGCTTCAGAAGCTTTTCGCGGGTGTTGTCCCCGGGGTGCTCCAGCACATGATCGAGCAGTCGCCAAAGCGTTCCCCCGATTCTCTTTTTCGGCACGGACGCCAAATCGTCGCCGCCGACGGCGAGGTCGCGCAGATACAGGCATTCGCCGCTACGCAAAATCTCTTCGACGGTCGCCGTGTCGCCGGTCAGCGCGGCGCATACGCGGGCGGTATCCTCGCCCTCGCGCGAGAGAAGCCGCTTCCAGTCGAGCCGCGTTTGGCACGTTCCCGCGAGCTGCGCGGCGCGCGATGCGGTCTTGCCCGTCTTTTTGTCGAGCCGCAGATCCGCCCACGAGGCGTCGGGATCAGCGCGGAAGCAGCCCGCCCAGCGCACGGCGCGCTCGCACGGCAGCGTGCGCAGCGCGGTGAGATCGCCCGTGCCGATGTGATACTGCGCAAGCAGTCCGTACGCCGCCATCTTCCCCACCGTCTCCGGCGCGGGCGAAAGCAGCGTCTTTTCCACCTCGTCGCGCACACGCTCGGCGGAAAGAGAGGTGCACAGAGGCGCGCAGTCCTGGATCGCCGCGAGCGTTTTCGGCTCGACCGTGAAGCCGAGCTGCGCGGAAAAGCGGAACGCGCGCAGCATCCGCAGCGCGTCCTCGCCGAAGCGCGTCGCGGGATCGCCGACGCAGCGGATGATCTTTTTTTTCAAATCTTCCCTGCCGCCGAACAGATCGGTCACATTGCCGGCAAGATCCATCGCCATGGCGTTGACCGTGAAATCGCGGCGGGAAAGATCCTCGCGCAGCTCGCGCACGAACGCGACCGCGTCCGGGTGCCGCCCGTCGTGATAGCTGCCGTCGCAGCGGAAGGTGGTGACCTCGAACGGCTCGCCGCCTTCGAGCACCGTGACGGTTCCGTGCTTCAGCCCCGTGGGGACGCACTTGGGAAACAGCGCCATGACCTGCTCGGGCAGTGCGGCGGTGGCGATATCGCGGTCGTGGACAGGCCTGCCGAGCAGCGTATCGCGCACGCAGCCGCCGACGAAATACGTTTCGTATCCCGCCGCGCTGAGCGTATGCAGCACCTTTTCCGCGTTTGTCATGTCTCCGTCCTCCCTTGTTCTTCATCGTACCCGCCCCGCTCGGAAAAAGCAAGCCCCGCCGACAACTTTTTCCTTGTATTTACCGCCGCTCCATATTATAATAAATGTCAGAAACTACCGTGTTGGAGTGATCGGATATGACGGCAGCCGCAAAAGGCAGGATCGCGGAATTCTTGCAGCCCGGCAAACGGGTGCATCTGGTGGGCATCGGCGGCGTTTCCATGCGTCCGCTGGGACTTGTTCTGCACAGCATGGGCGTGCAGGTGTCCGGCTCGGACATGAACGCCTCCGCTTCGACGGACGATCTGATCGCGGCGGGCATCCCCGTCGCCATCGGACACAGCGCCGAAAACATCCGCGGCGCGGACTGCCTGATCCGCACCGCCGCCGCGCGCAACGACAATCCCGAGATCTCCGGCGCGCGCGAGATGGGCATCCCGGTGTTCGAGCGCGCGCAGGCGTGGGGCTACATCATGCAGTCCTACCGCGACGCCGTGTGCATCGCGGGCACGCACGGCAAGACAACCACCACGTCCATGGTGACGCACATCTTCATGGCGGCGGGGAAAGACCCAACCGTGATGATCGGCGGCTACCTGCCGCTGCTGGGCGCGGGACACCGCGTCGGAAGCGGCGACAGCATCATTCTGGAGAGCTGCGAATACTGCGATTCGTTCCTCAATTTCTTCCCGACAACCGCCGTCGTGCTGAACGTGGACAAGGATCATCTGGATTATTTCAAAAATCTGGAGCACATCAAATCGTCGTTCCGCGCCTTTGCCGAGCTGACGCTGCCGAACGGCACGATCATTGCGAACGCGGACGACGAAAACACGATGGACGCGCTGGAACGCCTGCCGCTGCTGACGTTCGGCACGGGTGAGCGCGCGGACGTGCGCGGCGAGAATTTCTCGGAGGATTTCCGCACGTTTGACGTGACGGCGAAGGGCGAACCCTACTGCCATATAGAACTCGCCGTCAGCGGCAAGCACAACGCCATGAACGCGCTGGCGGCATGCGCCGTCGCGTACAGCCACGGCATTGACGGCAAGACCGCCGCCGAGGCGCTGGCGACGTTCACCGGCGCGGGGCGGCGCATGGAGCGCAAGGGCGAATTCGGCGGCGCGGTCGTCTACGACGACTACGCGCATCATCCGAAGGAACTGAAGGCGACGCTGGAAACCGCGCGGTCGATGGGCTTCCACCGCGTGATCTGCGCGTTCCAGCCGCACACCTATTCGCGCACGAACGCGCTGTTCGGCGATTTCGTCGAGCAGCTCAAAACGGTCGATATCGCGGTGCTGGCGGAGATCTACGCCGCACGCGAGCAGAACACCGTGGGCATCTCGTCGCGCGATCTGCAGCGGGCGATCCCGGGCAGCGTCTACTGCGAGACGCTGCAGGACGTGACCGACACGCTGCGGATGCTGGCGCAGCCGGGCGATCTGATTTTGACCGTCGGCGCGGGCGACATCTACAAGGCGGGCGAAGCGCTGTTAAAATAACCGCACAAAAAGACGCCGTTTCCCAACGGGAAACGGCGTCTTTTTGTGTTATTAAAGCGTCGCCGCCATGACGGCTTTGATCGTGTGCATGCGGTTTTCCGCCTCGTCGAAGACGACGGACTGCTTGCCCTCGAATACCGCGTCCTCGACCTCCATGTGGTCGAGCCCGAACTTTTCGCCGATCTCTTTGCCAATGGTCGTCTTGAGATCGTGGAACGCGGGCAGGCAGTGCATGAACACCGCCTCCGGATTTGCCGCCTTCATCAACTTTTCCGTGACGCAGTAGGGAGAGAGCTTTTCGATGCGCTCCTGCCAGACCTCGGCGGGCTCGCCCATGGACACCCACACGTCAGTGTACAGGACGTCCGCGCCCTTCGCGGCGGTCAAGGGATCGGTCTCGAACGAAAGCGACGCGCCGGTCTGCGCGGCGATCTTTTGACACTTTTCGATCAGCGCGGCCTCCGGCATGTAGCTCTTCGGCGCGCAGGCGGTGAACTGCATGCCCATCTTGGCGCAGCCGATCATCAGGGAGTTGCCCATGTTGTAGCGCGCGTCGCCGAAATAGACGAGTTTTTTGCCGGCAAGCGTGCCGAAATGCTCGCGGATGGTCAGAAGATCCGCGAGGATCTGCGTGGGATGGTACTGGTTGGTCAGCCCGTTCCAGACCGGCACGTCCGAATACTGCGCCAGCTCCTCAACGATGGACTGATCGTAGCCGCGGTACTCGATGCCGTCGTAGATGCGCGACAGCACCCGCGCCGTATCTGCGATGGCTTCCTTCTTGCCGATCTGCGAGCCGGAGGGATCGAGATAGGTGCTGTGCATACCGAGCTCGTTCGCCGCGACCTCGAAACTGCACCGCGTCCGCGTGGAGGTCTTCTCAAAGATCAGCGCCACGTTTTTGCCGGGAAACGCCGCGTGATTGACGCCCGCCTTTTTCTGCTGCTTCAGCCACGCCGCGAGATCGAGCAGATAGGTGATCTCCGCGGGGGTGTAGTCCAGCAGCGTCAGAAAATCGCGGTTTTTCAGCTTGCCCAGTCTCATGCGTTTTCCTCCTTGCACGCGGCGCAGATGATATCCGCCGCCTTTTCGAGAACCTCCGTGGGGATGTTCAGCGCGGGCAGCAGCCGCACCTTGTCCTTTGCCGTCAGGCAGAGAACGCCCTGCTCCATACAAGTTTTCACCACGTCGGAAGCGGGCTTTTTCGTCTTGATGCCGATCATCAAGCCGAGACCGCTGACAGATTCCACGCCCTCCGCGCCGGTGAAGCGGTCAAAGAGGTATTTGCTCTTTGCCTTGACCTCATCCAGTAGCCCCCGGTCGATGCGGCGCAGGATGCTGCACGCCGCCGCGCAGCAGACGGGATTGCCGCCGAACGTGGAGCCGTGGTCGCCGAAGCCGAATACGGCCTCCGTCTTTTCGCCCAGCAGCGTCGCGCCGAGCGGCAGACCGCCGGCAAGCCCCTTCGCCGTGGAGACGATATCGGGCGTGACGCCGTAGTTCTGATAGGCGTACAGCTCGCCGGTGCGCCCGTTGCCGGTCTGCACCTCGTCGACGATCAGCAGGACGTCGTTTTCTTTGCACCAGTCCGCGACCGCCTTGACAAAATCCTGCGACAGCGGCACGACGCCGCCCTCGCCCTGGATGCACTCGATCATCACGGCGGCGGTCGTCTTCGCGTCCAGCGCAGAAAGCGCTGCCGTATCCTCCGGCGCGATGTGCGCAAAGCCCGGCGTCAGCGGGGTGAACAGCTCGTGGTAGTGTTTCTGCCCCGTGGCGGCGAGCGTCGTCAGCGTTCTGCCGTGGAAGCTGTTTTCCAGCGTGACGACGGTGAAGCAGTCCTTGCCCTTCTTGTCGGCGGCGTATTTCCGCGCCGCCTTGATGGCGCACTCGTTCGCCTCCGCGCCGGAATTGGAGAAGAAGACCTTCTTCAGCCCTGTCTTTTCGCACAGCATCTGCGCCAGCTCGGCGCACGGCGCGGTGTAATAGAGGTTGGACATGTGCTGCACCTTGCCGATCTGATCGCAGATCGCCTGCTGCCACGTATCGTCGGCGATGCCGAACGACGTGACGCCGATGCCGCTGCCCATGTCGATATATTCTTTTCCCGTTTCGTCCTTTACGACCGAGCCCTTGCCGGAGACGATCTCCACCGGGAAACGGTTATACGTCGGCGCAATATACGCCTTGTCCAGCTCCTTGACGTTCACGGTTTGTCACCTCTGATCCAGGTACCGGCGCCTTCGTTCGTCAGCAGCTCCATCAGGATGGAGTGCGGCACGCGGCCGTCCATGATGACGACGTTGCGGACGCCCTCGCGGATCGCCTCGATACAGCAGTCCACCTTGGGGATCATGCCGCCGGAGATCACGCCCTCGTCGTAGAGCTTCTTCGCCTCGCTGACCGTCATCTCGGGGATCAGCGTGGCGGGATCGTCCTTGTCGCGCAGGATGCCGGCGATGTCGGTCATCATGATGAGCCGCTCCGCGCCGAGCGCGCCGGCGAGATACGCCGCGGCGGTGTCGCCGTTGATGTTATAGGCGTTGCCCTGCCGGTC
>JAFSXP010000101.1 GCA_017443965.1 Oscillospiraceae bacterium | reverse complement strand
GCGACGACCGCGCGCGTCACGGTCATCACGCCGTTTCTGACGGTGGCGCTGGTGTTCGCGCTGGTGTTTCTGATCAACAACACGAAGATCGGCCTCGCGATGCGCGCGGTGTCCAAGGACTTCGAGACCTCGCAGCTGATGGGCATCAGGATCAACAGCGTCATCTCGGCGACGTTCGCCATCGGCACGTTCCTCGCCGCCGTCGGCTCGCTGCTGTTCTTCACCAACTATCCCGGCATCGTGCCGACCTCCGGCGCCATGCCCGGACTGAAGGCGTTCGTCGCCGCGGTGTTCGGCGGCATCGGCTCGATCCCGGGCGCGGTGGTGGGCGCGTTTATCATCGGCATCAGCGAGAGTCTCATCAAGGGACTTGACACGATCCTGATCACGCACAACGTGATCACGGAGCAGGTCGACTTTTCGACGTTCTCCGACGCCGTGACGTTCGTTCTTCTGATCGTCATCCTGGTCCTGAAGCCGACCGGTCTGTTCGGCGAAAAGACCACGGATAAGGTTTGAGAGGGGGGACGGATATGCAGACACAACAGGAAGCTTCCCGCAGCAAGCTCATCTCGATGGCATTGGTGCTGGGCTTGCTTGCCGTGGTGCTGGTGCTCGACCAGGTCATCACGCCCACCAGCAAGGCGTATATGCTGCTGACCGTTCTGCAGAAGGGCGCGGTCTACGCGCTGGCGGCGGTCTCGATGAACCTGCTCAACGGCTTTACCGGTCTTTTCTCGCTCGGTCACGCGGGCTTTATGCTGATCGGCGCGTATACCTACGCCATCTTCACGATCCCGTCGGCTGCGCGCGACACGGTCTACCAGTATTTTGACGCGGCGATCCGCGTGTCGTTCCCGGAGATCCTCGGCGGCGCGCTGGGCGGCTTTGGCACGGCGCTGGGCATCCTGCTGGCGGTGCTGCTGGCAGGTCTGATCGCGGCGCTGCTCGCGTATCTGATCGGTCTGCCGGTGCTGCGGCTGAAGAGCGACTATCTCGCCATTGCCACGCTCGGCTTCGCGGAGATCATCCGCGCCATCTTCCAGTGGAAGAAGCTCGGACCGATCACGAACGGCTCGAACCTGCTGAAGGATTTTGCCCGCTGCTCCACATTCAAGCTGGATCTCGGCGGCACGACGGTCAGTCTTTCCACGTTCGTACCCGTGCTGATCGCCACGGTCAGTATCACGCTGATCGTGCTGCTGGTCAACTCCTCCTACGGACGCGCCTTCAAGGCGATCCGCGACGATGAGGTCGCCGCGGAGGCAATGGGCATCAACCTTGCCAAGCACAAGATGCTCTCGTTCTGTACGAGCTGCTTCTTTGCCGGTATCTCCGGCGCGACGATGGCAATGGTGCTGTCCATCGCGCAGGCGAACAACTTCAAAGCCGCCATGACCTACGAGATTTTGCTCATGGTCGTGCTGGGCGGCATCGGCTCGATCTCCGGCTCGGTCATCGGCGCGATGCTGTTCATCTCGGCGTCCGAATGGTGGCTGCGCGGGCTGGACTCCGGCACGTTCCTCGGCATCACCGCGCCGACCGTGTTCCGCAACGGCTTCCGGCTGGTCGTGTTCTCGGTGGTCATCATGGTCGTCGTGCTG